>CAYGKI010000201.1:0-6151 GCA_964350235.1 uncultured Gemmatimonadaceae bacterium
TCGCACCCTTGAAACGGTCGTCGTCCGCCGGGTGCGGAGAATCCAGCAACGGGAGGATTTGTGGGAGCAGCGGGAGCACTTCCGGATAGCTCTCGGCAGCGCCTAGTCGAATGGCTTCGTCCCTCGATCCGAAGGCGTCCAATCCACCCTCGACCAGGACGGGAAAACGCAGGTAGCCCGGCGTGCCCGCCGAGGGCGACTCGATGAGCCGCGCCGGGGCACCGGACGCACGCAGCAGCGTCTCGTAACGGCGGCCCGCAGCCCGCCTCAGCGCCGCCCAGTCCTCCGCCGACTTCGACGATCGCAAGGCCAGCTCGGCGGCCGTAGCGGCAAGAGCCTGTGGAGGCGGGAGATCCCGGTAATGGGTCTCGCCCAGCCCGAGCCCCGGGAGGGCTCTCGGCAGGCCGTAGACGTAGGGTCGACCTAGGCCCCAGTGCGCCGCGGCCCGCGCCAGGACCGCCCACGCGGATCCCGCGGGGCGGAGGCTGTCCTCCAGTCGCGCGCCGACAACCTCCCAGTCGGAGGCATGCTTCACGATGAGCGCGCCACCCGCACCACCCGTCCATCCCTTCCCTCGACCGAAGGACCGGACGGCCAGCCTACCGTGGGCGCCGAGCGGCGCGCCGCGCCAGGACGCCCCCTGGCCCTGAGCCGCATCCTCGATGACCACGCTCTCGCCTTCCGCCAGGATGGGAGACAACACGTCCCAGTTCAAAGGCATGCCGTAGAGCGAGGCCAGGACGACGGCCTGCGGCTCGTCCCGCATGGCGGCCCGGAGGGACTCGGGGTCCGGCCCGAGGGTGGCCGGGTCGACGTCGTAGAATGCCACCGTCCGCCCGAAGCGTACCGCAGCCGACGCCACGTCGAAGCAGGTGAAGGCCGGGAGCACGACCCTGGTCACGCCCTCCGAAAGCAGATCCGCGGCCTGGAGGGCCAGGAACAGCGCCTCCGTCCCGGACCCACAGGCGACCACGCCGGAGGCGGAGCAGCTGTCCCGGAGGTGGGTGCGAAGCATGTCCACGGCGGGAGGGCCGCGACGCCGAGGGGACGCGGCACCCACCAGATCGGCAAGGCACAGGGGGGACGTGGCCGCCAGCTGATGGCGAAAGGGGTTGGCGTGCACCTCGTAGGTCGGTGCTAGGGGATGCGTCGAGCCAGCGGCGGCCCGAGGATGCTGGTCACCGCGACGGGTAGGCGGCGCCACACGTTGGTGGCGAGGCGGTACTTCGATTGGTCGGGGTTGGGCGTCGCGATCTTGCCCGTGGGAGACCAGGCCGCCCACGGCAGAGGAACGTCACCGCCACCCCACTGGGACTTGAAGCGATGCGTGCCTCCGCCAGGCGTGCAGCGCCCGAAGTTGAAGGCCCGATCTCCACGCTGGATGGCATGTTCCATCAGGCGCCAGTAGAGGAGCATGTTGGGCGCGGTCCGGTTGTACTCCCGGAGTGACGAGGCCCATGTGAGCTCGAACTCGCCCTCGAAATGGAAGCCACACCCGCCTGCGATGGGGCGGTCGCCGTCGTAGATCACCACGAACGTCACATCGTCGCCGAAGCCTCCGGGGAGGGCCCGAAAGAGGGAGGCCGGGAGCACAGGCGTGCCCAGATCCCTCATGTTCCTCTCGAACACCTGGTAGAACGCGTCGACCTGCTCGTGACCGATGCGGGCCTCATACCCTTCCTTCATCGGCCGGCGTATCTGGCTCCGGACCTTGGCCTTCAGGCCGGACGTGAAGAGCGTCTCCGGATCGTCGGGAAGGTCCAGGATGACGGTGATCTTGCGGTCGGTGAGCTCGAACCCGTCCGCCAGTGGGGGGTCCTCTCGAGTCTGAAGCGCCTCTTCCCGCCAACGCATCTCGAGGAGCCCCGCGCCACGCTCCCGGGCCTGGGACGTCGCCCACTCCATGAGGGCCATCTGTGCGTCCCTAGCGCCCAGCGGGCCTCCGTAGTTGAGGAACGGCATCGAGACCAAGTAGTGTCCGAACAGGGCGCTGCGCACTTCCACGAGAGGGACGGCGCCCGCCAGCTTCCCGTCATCGTCCCGGGCGCAGGCGAACAGCACCTCGTGACCCATCACGTCCCGCATGATGGGCCCCCAGGCGCCGAGGTGGCAGAACGTGCCTCCTGGCGCGGAACGGACGAACCCGTCCCAATCCTCCGGCGGCGTGGAATCCACGGAAATCGTCACGGGAGCTGTGGTCTGCGCGTTGCGGGTGGACATCATCGTGTTGCGAGCGTTCCGCGGCTCCGGGACCGGGGTCCGGTCCCGCTGGGCGGGCGTCTCGAGTTTTGGGGATCCAGGACAATTCTGAGGCCGGCGGCCGCGTCCAGCCAGGGGATTCCCCTGGCGTCCAGCGCCGCTCGGAGCGGGGCCGACGTGGCGACGACGAAGCCCGCGGAGGCGGCCAGATTCATGGTATCTGCATCATTCCCGGCAAGATACCGTACTCCGGCGTGCTTTCTCGGGTCGATGCGCACGACAGTATCGAGAAGGGGATCGACATCCCCCGTGCCGAGCCCGGTCAGGAGCAGGCCCACGGGCCCGGCCTTCGAGGCTCGATATGCCCCCAGGGCAAGGCGTTCCAAGGTCTCACGGGGTAGATCCGTTGTGAGTTCGACGAGGCCGGCGAGACCCATGGTGAGCGCTCCGTCTAGAGGGGCACGGACTCTCCCGGGGGTGCAAATTCGGTGCCTCGGCGATCTTTCCGCATCCGGGTACGGGCTTTGCACCCGTCCCGACTGCGGGAGGCGGACCGGTCCGTGGGGTTCGGTCGTCTTCTTCAGGTGGCCGTCGCACCTCAACTCCATGAGCGAATGTCCTCAATCGCACTCACCGCCGTGGTCTCCTTCATCGGGTTGGCCGTCTACGCCTACTTCGGCTACCCGGCGCTGCTGGCCTTGTTGGGTCGCGGGCGCGGCTCACCCCTGGTGCCGCCGGACGACCGTGAGACCTGGCCGGAGATCTCCATCGCCGTCCCCATGTACAACGAGGAGGCGCAGGCGCGTGGTCTCATCGAGAGCCTCCTGGCCATCGACTATCCGGAGGACCGGCGGCAGATTCTCGTGATCTCCGATGCGTCGGAGGACGCCACCGATGATATCGTGCGTGCGTACGCGGATCGGGGCGTGGAGCTGCTCCGCATGCAGGAGCGCGGGGGCAAGACCAAGGCGGAGAACGCCGCCCTGGATCATCTCCGGGGCGAGATCGTCGTCAACACCGACGCTTCCATTCGTATCCGGCCCGACGCCCTCAAGCCGCTCATCGCGGCGTTCGACGATCCTTCCGTGGGATGTGCGTCCGGGCGCGACGTGAGTGTCGGGTCCGTGGACGCGTCGGGGAACGTGGGCGAGGGCGGTTACGTCGGCTATGAGATGTGGATTCGCGACCTCGAGACACGGGCGGGCGGGATCATCGGAGCCTCCGGATGCTTCTACGCCATTCGGCCGCAGCTCCACCGTTTGCCGCTCCCCGATTCGTTGAGCCGCGACTTCGCGTCCGCTTTGCACACCCACGAGCACGGCTTCCGCGCCGTGTCCGTCCCCAGCGCGGTGTGCCTGGTTCCTCGGGCGCCGCGGCTGCGGAAGGAGTACCGGCGGAAGGTGCGGACCATCACCCGCGGCATGGAGACGCTGTGGCACAAGCGAGCGCTGATGAATCCGTTGCGGCATGGGCTGTTCGCATGGAAGCTCTTGAGCCACAAGGTCTGCCGATGGGCGCTCCCCTGGGCGGCCGTCTCGGCGTTCGTGGGGTTCGGGCTTCTGGCCCCGAGCCACGCTTGGGCTGCCGGGCTGTTCGCTGCGGGTTGGATGGTTCTGGCCTTGGCGGCGCTCGGGTGGGTCCTCAGCGATCGGCCCCGCGTCCCCAGGATCCTCTCCGTGCCGGCGTATCTCGTGGCGGGGAATCTCTCCGCCATGCACGCGCTGATTCGCGCCATGCGAGGCGACAGGGATGCGCTCTGGGAGCCGACGCGACGTGAGGTGGTGACGCCCGGCTGACGGAGGAGGTCCGTATGGGGCAGCCTGCCGGCGATGGATCCTACCGGCTGTTCAGCGTGCGCTAAGCAGGGGGGAGAACCCCTTCCACATCGGAGATCAGCGGCTCGGCGATCTCCCGGGCGAAGGCGAAGGCCGTCTCCTCCGAGTCCTGGATGGGGACCACGATGCGGACCAGCGCCTCATCGGTGCGCCGGAGAACGGCCGCGTCGCGGAGCAGGTCCCATTTCACGAGATACTCGTTGTGGGCCACCCTCCCCCGTCCCTGATACCAGTAGAGGACCAGGGCCCGTGCGTCACCATTCTGAAGCACGTACCGGTTGACCTGAACCTGGTGCCCCGCCGTCGACTCGATGGTCTCCGTCGTCGAGGAGAGGGCCTCCCAACCGGCCCCGGGCAGGCAGTTCTTGGGGGAGTGGATGGTCCGTCCGTCCGTCTGGGAGGCGTAGAAGCCCAGGTAGATCGATGCCCAGCTCGTCTCCAGGGGTTCCGCCGAAGTGGTATCGGCCAGGGGCTCGCCGTAGATGCGGAACGCGTAGTCGGTGAATCCCGCGAGCTGCGCCTCGGCGTCCGAGATGGGCTCGTCGTACCCCGGCATGTCACGGATCTGATCAGGCAGCGCGGACGCCAAGGGGGCCCGGAGCTCGGGTCGATTCTGGCGCCCCACCGTGAAGAGCAGAGCTCCGCCCAGGAGAAGCAGCGCTACCGGCGTCCACTGATCCAGCGGGCCCCTCTTCATGCCGGATGCTCCGAGAGGGCTGTCCGGCCGAGCCGGTCGCGGATTCCACGTTCCGCCGCAGACAGGGCCCAGGTCGTCAATCCGAGAACGATGAAGGCGAGCACGAAGAGGGCCCACCCCTCCGTGTAGTGCATGAAGCCGTCGCCCAGCGCCGGATCGACGAAATAGACCAGGAAGCCCGTGAGGAAGATCCGGCCTCCGTTGATCACCATGGCCACCGGGATGGCGATGAGCACCAGCATGCCGCGGAGCCACGGCGCCTTGAGCCAGAGTCCACCCATCAGCACCCCCAGCGATACCAGGGCCGTCAGGGAACGAAGTCCCGAGCAAGCCTCGGTCACGAAGAGCGACTGACCGGGGAGGTGGATGACGTTCCCACTCAGCATCACGGGCACGTCACGCCAGACCAGCATGGCCGCGCCCATCTCCGACGCCCGCAGCTGGAGCGGGAAGGCCAGCGAGGACAGCACCACCGACGGGAGGGGAACGGAAAGCACCAGAAGCGTGGTCGGGAGCCACCAGCGTCGGATCTGGCGGAATCCCCACGCGTACACCGTCAACCCGGCGAGTGCCAGGAGCAGCGACATCCGCATGGTGAAGAGCTCCACCGCCAGCGCCGAAGCCAGGCGAATGAGCACGGCGCTGGCCAGCAGCACCAATCCCAGAGCCTTCTGCCCGTCCCGCTCCTCGGCCAGGCCCGACTTCCAGATGAGGTATGCGGCCAGGGGTCCGAGCAGAAGTCCGTGGCCGGCTTCGGGGTCGTTCCACCAATCCCGGCCCAGTGTGACGGCGGGCTCCCAGAACAACCAAGCAAAGGCTGCCGCACCCACGAGGTGCGGCAGCCTGAGCGAATCGAACCGACGGATGGCCTCTACCATGAAGCCAGACTACATCCACACCTTCCGGAAGACCATGACCGGCACCGTCTTGGCCATGATCATCAGATCTTCGGCGGCGGAGTTCTTCTCGATGTACTCGAGATCCAGCTCCACCTTCTTCTTCACGTCGTCGATGCTGGTGTCGTACCCCAGGTTCACCTGAGCTAGGCCGGTGATCCCGGGGAGCACACGCTGGCGCTCCTGGTACCGCTGGACGCTCTGGCGGAGCTCGGAGAAGATCTCAGGCTGCTCGGGACGGGGCCCGACGATGTTCATGTCGCCCCTGATGACGTTGACCAGCTGGGGCAACTCGTCGAGACGGTGTTTCCTGAGCAGTGCGCCGATGCGCGTGACGCGCGGATCCCGAGGGCTGGCCCAGGTCTGCGCCGCGCCGCTCTGGGTGTTCATGGTGCTGTACTTAATGATGGCAAAGATGCGTCCGCCACGGTCCTCGAGGCGGCGGCAGCCAGCGGGAATGCGACAGCCTCGCCGCCGCCGATCCAGCCCGACACGGTGCTGCGTGTAGAACACCGGGCCGACCG
>CAYGKI010000202.1:0-1143 GCA_964350235.1 uncultured Gemmatimonadaceae bacterium
GGTGCTGGTCCTGGCGTCGGGTGCGCGACGACTCCTGAACGTGTCCTTCCTGGGGCGAGCGGCCCTGCTGGTGACCCTGGGGCTCTCCTTCAACTTCGTCCTCCCTATTCGTGCCGAGCAGGACCCGGTCATCAACGAGGGGGATCCCACGTGTGAGAGCCTGGGGGGTGCGGCGCTGGCCATCTACACCCATGGGAAGGCGGGCTGCCCCATGCTCGCCGACAACCTGACCCGGCGGCAGTACCAGCCCCCTCCGGTTACCCAGCGCAAGGCGCCGTTCGCGGCTCAGCTGGAGATGTGGTGGCAGTACTTCGAGTGGCAGTGGGCCAGAGGGCTCGACCCGTCCGAGCTTCCCTTCGGCCCGCGGCTCCCCCTCGCTGTGCTCTTCCTCGCCCTCGGGCTGGTGGGGCTCTGGGCGGCCTGGTCTTCCGACCGTGTCCTGTTCGCATACCTCGCGGTGTTGGCCGGGACGCTGCCGCTCGGCCTGGTCTACTACCTGAACTTCAGGTACGGGTACTCCCTGGCGCCCCATATCACCGACCCCGCCCAGCACGAGGTGCGCGAGCGGGACTACTTCTTCATTGCCGGCTTCATGCTCTGGGGGATGCTGGCGGGCCTGGGCCTGGCGTGGGCGTGGAGGGTGGTGGCGAGCCTGGTGGGGCCCGCCGGAGACGTGGGTCTCGGACTTCGGCGAACGGCGCCCATCCTCGTGCTCGCCGGGCTTCCGCTGTTGCTCAACTGGAACTGGGCGACCAGGGCCGGGGACTACGCGGCCCGCGACTGGGCGTACGACCTGCTCATGAGCGTGGAGCCGTACGGCGTGCTCTTCACCAACGGGGACAACGACACCTTCCCCCTCTGGTATCTCCAGGAAGTGGAGGAGATCCGGCGGGACGTCACCGTGGTGGTGGGTCAGTACCTGTACACAGACTGGTACCTCAAGCAGCTCCAGCAACTGACCCGCCCGGACCGCCAGCGGGCTTTCGATTCCGGGCTCCTGCCGGGGCTGTACGAAGACCGAGCCCCGCCGACCCGGGCCATCACCGACCTGCCCGAGGACCAGATGGATGGGGTGGGCCGGGTGACGCTCGCCGAGGATCTGACCGTGGCGCTCCCTGGTCTGGCGGTGACTTATCCGGCCGG
>CAYGKI010000202.1:1153-6124 GCA_964350235.1 uncultured Gemmatimonadaceae bacterium
CATCATCCGCGACTCCCTGGGCGAGCGACCCGTCTATTTCTCCGCGGTGGGGGGCATGCTCAGCGAGCTGGGCCTGGATCCCTGGGCGGTGCGGCAGGGGCTGGTGGCCAAGCTCGAGCTCCGGAGGCTGGAGGACCCACGCCGACCGGGTCTGTTCCAGGGCCGGCCCGAGTACGGCGCCGAATGGTTCGACGTGGGGCGCTCGCTGGCCCTCTACCAGGACGTGTATCGCTTCCGGGCCATCAGGGACCGCCTCATCTGGGCCGACCGCGCCACGCTGAACATCCCGTGGCAGTATTACGCGCTCGCGCTCCAGCTCTCCGACGTGGCGGCGACGGCCGGTGAGCCCGAGGAGCTGGTGACGGCCCTGGAGGAGGATGCCGCCCGGTTCCAGATCGTGGCGGAAGGCGGGCTCCTCGGAACCCCGCAGCCTACCGGGGGTGGTTAGGGGCGCCATGAAACCCACCGACTTCACGCGGAACGAGCTGTACCGGTACGCGCGGCACTTCACCCTGCCCGAGGTGGGCCTGGAGGGCCAGGCGCGGCTCAAGGAAGCCCGTGTCCTGTGCGTCGGCGCCGGGGGGCTCGGGTCACCGCTGGCCCTCTACCTCGCGGCCGCCGGGGTAGGGACCCTGGGGATGGTCGACGACGACACCGTCGACGAGAGCAACCTGCAGCGTCAGATCCTGCACGGGACCTCGGACGTCGGGCGGTCCAAGCTCGACAGCGCGGGCGACCGGCTCCGGGAGGTGAACCCCCACGTCACGGTGGAGAAGCACCGGACCCGACTGACCTCGGCGAACGCCCTGGAGATCCTGGGCGGCTACGACATCGTGGTGGACGGTACGGACAACTTCCCCACCCGCTACCTCGTGAACGACGCGTGCGTGCTTCTGGGCAAGCCCAACGTTTACGGCTCCATCTTCCGCTGGGAAGGCCAGGCCTCCGTGTTCGCCACCGAGGAAGGGCCGTGCTATCGCTGCCTGTTCCGGGAGCCTCCTCCGCCCGGCCTGGTGCCGAACTGCGCGGAGGGTGGGGTGCTCGGGGTGCTCCCGGGCATCGTGGGCAGCGTGCAGGCCATGGAGACGGTGAAGCTCATCCTGGGCGTAGGCCGGCCTCTGGTGGGCCGCCTGCTGATCTTCGACGCCCTGGAGATGAGCTGGAGGGAGGTCGCGCTCCGACGGAATCCGGACTGTCCGGTGTGTGGCGACGCGCCTACCCAGACCGAGCTCATCGACTACGAGGTCTTCTGCGGGGTGACGCCTCCCGGTGGGAGGGACGGCGAGCTCGTCGCCCGAGCGGGTGGAACCGCCACGGCCCAGGGAGTCGTGACCGCGTCCGAGCTTCGTGGGCGGGTGGACGGTCCCGCGCGGCCGTTCCTGCTGGATGTGCGGGAGCCCTGGGAGTGGTCCGTGGGGAGTCTCGCGTCCCTCGGGGCACGGCTGGTGCCCCTCGGAGAGCTGGAGGAGCGGCTCAGCGAGCTACCCCGGGATCGGCCCATCGTGGTCTACTGCAAGTCGGGGCAGCGGAGCCGGACGGCGGCGGAATTCCTCGGCCAACAGGGATTCGAGGCCGTGGAGAATCTGGAAGGTGGGCTTCTGGCCTGGGCCCGCGACGTGGACCCGGACATGAGGGTGGCTTGAGCCCGGCCGTCGTAGCATCCGGTGGGCGCGTGTTCGCGACACGACCCGATGCGCAGGCCGGAGGGGCGCCATGATGGATGGGCGTGGATGGGCGCGGACCGCCTGGCTCGTGTTCCTGTTCGCGGTCGCCCCGGGAGGCGTCATGGCGCAGGACGCGTGCCCGGCGGCCTCGGCGGGGGACGCCGAGGCGGGTTGGGCCGCCTTCCGATCGGGTGACCTTACGCAGGCCTCGCTCCGGTTCGAAGCTGCCTTGCAGCGGTGCCCCGGTGACATCTACGCCAGGAACGGGCTCGGGTACGTCCGCCTGCGCGCAGGACGGCTGACGGAGGCCGAGCGACTCTGGAGCGAGGTGCTCGAAGCCGCGCCCGGCGACATCGATGCCTGGGTGGGGCTCGGTCTGGGCGCGTGGCGCGCAGGGGACGTGGCGTCGGCGCGTGAGCGTTTCGAGCGTGTCCGTGAGCTCGACCCGGCACACCCCACCGCCGCCGAGTACCTGGCGCGCATCGGTCAGATGGGAGAGGCGACCCCGCGCGCCGACGATCCGGCCGAGGAGGCATGGCTCCAGGGCGATACCGCTACCGCCTTGCCGCGCTACCTCGACCGGCTGGCCGCCGACTCCACGGACTGGGTCGCGACGCAACGCGTCGCGTTGATCCGGGGGTGGGGGGGCGCGTACGCCGAAGGGCTCGAGCTTCTCCGCCGATGGCTCCAACGGTACCCGAACGACCAGGAAGCGCGCCTCACGCGGGCGCGGCTTCTGGCCTGGTCCGGAGACATCGGCCAGGCCATCGACGAGGCGCGGGGCATCCTCTCGGTGACGCCCGATCATCCCGGAGCCGCGGAGGCGCTGGCCGTCTTCACCGAGTGGGCGCGGGACGCGCGCGGTCCGCTGGTCCAGGGCTCCGATCCTTCGGCGATCTCGCGTCTCGAGGAGCTGCCGCGCGAGCGCCCGCCATCGGGGGGCGACACGTCGCGGGCCGCCTACGAGGCGCTCCTCGCCCGGGATCCCGACAATACGGACGCGCGCCTGGGGCTGGCCGCCGCTCTGGCTTCCGCCGGCGACTACCGTGCCTCGCTGGTCGAGTACGAGAGAATCCTCTCCGGGCCCGGGGCCCATCAGCGCGCCTTGGTGGGGATGAGCCGAACGCTGGCGTGGGCGGGGCGCCTGGGCGAAGCCGAGGAGGCGGCCCGATCGGCCCTCCGTTCAGACCCGACCGATGTCGCCGCATGGGCGGTCCTCGGGCGCGTGCTCTACTGGCAGGGCCGCAACGGTGCCGCGCGCGACGTCCTGGAAGAGGCGGAGGGGCGCGCCCCCGCCGACCCGGAGATCCAGGACCAGCTCCGCTCCATCCGGGTGCTCCTCGCGCCCAAGGCGCGCCCCTCGGTCGTCTGGGAGCAGGACTCGGACGGGACCACGGCGCTCACGACCGCGGTTGCGGTGGACTTCCACCTGCGCCCCCGCTTCGCCGTTTCGGCGGAGGGGTGGGACAAGCGGTTGGACCAGGAGTTGCTGACGGCCGGCGCGACGCGGCGCACGGTACGCGGCGGGTCGGCGCTCGTCTCCTTCGAGGCGGGCGGCGGCTGGGTTGCCCACACCGGCGTGGGAGGTAGCGTACAGAGCGGGGTGGATGCGCCCGACCTCGTCGGTGGTCGGATCGGGGTGACCACCCCTCGTTGGCGCGCCCTGTCGGGTGGATTCGAGCTCCGGTCCGAGCCCGCACTGTTCACCGTGGCCACGGCGAGGCGCGGCGTTCGCATGACCGAGGCGGCCTGGACCGGGCGTTGGCTTTCCGCCGACGGTTGGCGCGTGGACGGGTACGTCGGCATCGGCTCCTGGAACGGCCAGGATGCCAACGGGAGACGTGCCGCCTCGCTCGCCGTGTC
Source organism: uncultured Gemmatimonadaceae bacterium (assembly GCA_964350235.1). Lineage (GTDB taxonomy): Bacteria > Gemmatimonadota > Gemmatimonadetes > Longimicrobiales > Gaopeijiaceae > JAWLHJ01. The sequence continues at coordinate 4,681 of CAYGKI010000202.1, forward strand.
GCGCCGATGGGCCGGAGTGTCGGTGGGGGTCGCGGCCCGAGGGTTCTCGTTCGAGCGCAACGTGAACGACGGATACTTCGATCCGGATTTCTACGGCATCGTCGAGCTGCCCGCCTACTGGCTGGAGCGGCGGGGTCCCTGGACCATCTTGCTGGAGGTGGCGCCGGGGTTACAGCAGGTCGGACAGGACGGGGAGGGCGGAGCCACCGTCCGGGGTCATGCGCGGGCCGCCTACTCCTGGGGGAGCGCGCGTGAGATCTCCCTGGCGTACCGCGGGTCCTCGGCGGGCCTCACCCGACGCACGGGTGGGTCCTCGACGTACCGCTCCGACGCCCTGGTCCTGGGCGTCCAGTGGACGCCCTGAGCGGGATCGGTCCGCCCCGCCCAACCGCCGGGGTGGCCCGGCGGTCACTCAGTTGTCGATCTCGATGATCTTCAGGCCGCCGATGCCCGCCGCCACGTAAAGGAGATCGTCGCCGAAGGCCACGTGGTTCACGGACTGCAGGTTGCCGAGTCGCAGTCGCCCTACGACCCGGATCGACCCGATGTCGCAGCCGTCGTCGTCGAGGTTCTCATCGGCGGCGGCCACGTAAACACCGGCCTCGCCGTTCGAGATGTAGAGGAACTCCTCGTCCACCGTCACGGCGTTGGTCACCACCACGGAGGGGTCGAGTCCCAGCGATCGGGGATCGGGGATGGGGACGGTGCCGACGACCTCTCCCGTGGCCAGACAGACCACCTGCGTGCCCGCCGGGCCGGCGGCGACGATGGCCTTGCCACCGACGACTTCCAACGTGGACTTGGATTCCGGGACGTCCACACCAGGGACGGAGTAGCTGTCGAGCAGCTCGATGGATCCGCCGGGGAAGCTTCCTTCACGGAAGATGGAGAGGCGCCCGGGGGTCCCCTGAAGCACCACGATCCGGTCTTCGTCCCGGTCCCATGCCACCCATCGTGCGTCGTCGAGGGCGTACCGACCCACGACTCGGAGCGCGTCGTCGAACGCCACGAGCTCTCCTCCGTCGCCCGACGTGGCGTACAGGTAGCGGTCGGTGACCGTCACGCTGGTTCCGGCGAAGCTGGGCAGCTGGACCCGGGCGCCTCCATCAAGGCTCACGTTGTTGCCCTGGAGGTTGATGCGTTCGAGCACCGCGGGCTCCTGGAACGACGTGTCGTCGGTCGCCACGGCGGCATAGACGTAGCCCTGGTCGGCGCTCACGGCGTTCACGTCGGAGTCCCCGAAGACCACCGAGGACGTGAGCCGGGGCGCCGTCTTGTTGAGGTGCGTGAAGTGGTCCACCGCGCCCCTCCGGGTCGCACCGCGCAGGTTGTAGCTCACCACCGCCTTCTTTCCGGTGACGATGCTGACGGACGTGGCCTGCACCGGGACCCCGGCCACGGTCGGGGGATCCACCTCGGCCCGGAGCGTGAGCCTGAGCGCTCG
>CAYGKI010000203.1:0-6121 GCA_964350235.1 uncultured Gemmatimonadaceae bacterium
CCAGGAGAAGCTCGACAACCAGCGGGACGTGGTGAAGAACGAGAAGCGGCAGCGCTACGACAACCAGCCGTACGGAGACTGGGACGAGCGGCTCCAGGCGCTCGTCTTCCCGGAGGATCATCCGTATCACCACACGGTCATCGGATCCATGGCCGACCTGGAAGCGGCCACCCTGGGAGACGTGGCGGAGTTCTTCGACACCTACTACCGGCCGGACAACGCCGTCCTCGCCATCGCGGGGGACTTCGATTCCGCGGGGGCGCTGAACGCGGTGGAGCGGTGGTTCGGAGAGATCCAGCCCGGAGGGCCCATTCCCCCCCTGCCTGGCAACCCCGGCCTGGCGCCACTCATCGGCGGGACGGTGCGTGACGACGTGGTGGCCAACGTGCCGCTGCCCAGGGTCATCATGGCGTTCCGGATTCCGCCCTACTCCTCGCCCGACTTCGCCACGGTGGAAGTGGCTCGGGCGCTGCTGGGGCAGGGAAAGGCATCGAGGTTGTACCGCCGACTCGTCCGCGAGCGGCGTGTCGCCAAGAGCGTGGTCTCGTTCGCGTTTCCCCTGCTGACGGGAGGCTCCATGCTTCTGGTCTGGGCCACCGGCTATCCCGGCTCCTCCCCCGAGGAGGTGGAGAGAGCCCTGGGCGAGGAGGTGGAGGCCCTGGTGGACGCCGGCCCCGAGGAAGTGGAGCGGGCCATCGCGCTGACCGAGGCCGATCTGGTGGTCTCTCTGGAGCACCAGTCCGAGCGGGCCGACCGCCTGGCCATGTTCGAGCTGTATTTCGGGGATCCGGAGCGGATCAATCGTGAGCTCGAGCGGCTCCAGGCCGTGTCCATCGAACAGGTACGCGCCTTCGCCGCCGAGCGGCTCGGGCCGGACAACAGAGCGGTCGTCACGTACCGGCCGGGAGAGGACCGATGAGCGCGGTGAACCGGTCGCGGCCGCCGGCCGCTGGAGCCATCCGGAGCTTCGACTTCCCGGAGACGGACAAGGTGACCCTGGAGAACGGGCTGGACGTGAGGGTCGCTCGAGTGCCCCGGCTCCCTCTGGTCAGCCTGGACCTCTTCATGCGCGGCGGCGAGCAGCAGCTCCCGCGGGACAAGGCCGGACTGGCGGTGCTGGCTGCGGAAGCGTTGGACGGAGGTACCCGTCGCCGGAGCGGGAGCGATCTCGCCGAGGCCCTGGAAGGTCTGGGGGCGCGAGCTTCGGCGTACGCGGGCTGGGAAGGCACGACCCTGTCGCTCACCTGTCTCGCGGACCGACTGGAGGAGGCCTTCCCCCTGCTGGCGGAGATGGTGCTGGAGCCGGACTTCCCGGCGGGTGAGGTGGACCGCGCCCGAGACCAGAGATTGGCGTCCATTCGGCAGCGCGCCATGGATCCTGCCGCCCTCGCCAGCGACCACGCCCTGGAGCGGTACTACGCCGCCGACGTCCCCTACGCCCGGCCCGCCGGCGGGGTGGAAGCTTCGGTGGAGCGCATGAGCCGACAGACCCTCCTCGGATACGCCGAAGCGGCGTACCGCCCCGGAGATCGGGGAGGGTTGGTGGTGGCGGGTGACGTGGAGGTCCGGGAGGTGGCGGAGCTGGCCCGGCGATATCTGGGTGATTGGGTGGGGACGCCGGCCCGGGGCGCCCAGGCCCCGGTGCAGCCGGCCACGAGAGCCCGGAAGGTGACGGTGGTGCACAGGCCCGGCTCCGTGCAGTCGGAGATCAGGGTCGGGCACGTCGGCGTGGAGCGCGCCACGACCGACTACTTCCCTCTGGTGGTCGGGAACCTGCTCCTGGGTGGCACGTTCACCAGCCGGCTCAATCTGAACCTGCGAGAGAAGCACGGATTCACGTACGGCGTGCGGTCCCGCTTCTTCTTCCGGACCGGGCCCGGTCCCTTCCAGGTCTCCACGGCCGTGGCCAACGATGTCACCGCGCCCGCCGTGCGGGAGATTCTGGGCGAGATGACGCGGCTCGTGGAGGGAGGCCCCACCGAGGACGAGGTCGCGTCGACTCGGGACTTCGCGGCGGGCGTCTTCGGCCTCCAGATCGAGACCGTGGACCAGATCGCCACCCGCTTGTCCCAGGTGGTCGTCTACGGGCTCGACGACGGGTACTTCCACGCCTATCGGGACGAGATCCGGAAGGTGACCGTGGAAGCCGTGGGCCAGGCGATGGCCAGGCACGTGCGGCCGGACGAGGCTCAGGTGGTGGTGGTCGGAGACGCGGACGCCGTCGTGCCGGGGCTTGAAGCCCTGGAGATCGGCCCGGTGGAGGTCACCGTCGCCGGGTGAGCCGCCGATGGAGGGCCATCTCCCTGTTTCGGCGGGGGAACCGACCGCGTCCCGCGCGGATTGAGTGGGTGAGATAACGAAAGTCCCGGCGGATCTGTCCTATTTCCGGAGGCTCACGCGTCACATAGGTAGGACGCCGGATGAGCGGGTAGCCGGAAAGAACGCTTGAAACAAGCGCAGTTCGGCGATGGCACACCCTCTGCATCCATGATGGAGGTGCGTGAAGGAGGCCTGTCGGATCGGCAGATGCCGTCAACGAGGAGGTACATGTGGCCAGGGCACGGGCAGTAAAGGAGAGAGAGGGCGCCGGCTTCGGAGAGGCGAGGGCGCACCGGACCCATCTGGGCGAGCTGAGCGACTCCGATGTCGTGCAGGCTTCGCTGGACGGGGACGCCCGCGCCTTCGGAGAGCTGGTCCGGAGGTATGACCAGCGCCTGCTGAACTTCGTCTACCGGACCATCGGAGACAGGGAGCGGGCCCAGGACCTGGTGCAGGAGACGTTCGTGCGGGTGTACCGGCATCTGCACCGCTTCGACCAGTCGAAGAAGTTCTCGACCTGGATCTACACCATCGCCAGCAACCTGGCGAAGAACGAGCTGAGGAACCGGTCGCGGAATCCGCTGGTCCTGTTCCAGACGCTGAAGAAGAACTGGGACGCGGATCATCGGCCCCTGGAGTGGGAGGATACCCAGTTCAAGCCCGACGATCTGTTCCGGAAGCGGCACCTCCGCGAGAAGGTGGAGGAGGCGGTGAAGCAGCTGCCCGAGCATCACAGGATCGTGTTCGTCCTCCGCGAGATGGAGGGGAAGACCTACGAAGAGATCGCCGAGATCACCGACTGCAACCTCGGCACGGTGAAGAGCCGACTGAACCGGGCCCGCAACAACTTCGCCCAGATCGTCGCGCCCATGATCGACTGACCCGGGAGCGCCCTCGGGCGACTCGAAGCATGACTCCACGGCCCCGCCGGCTCCCCGGCGGGGCCGTCGTGCGTGGAACCCCTCCTCCCGACGAGCAGTATCACGTCCCGACGACCGTGATGGGCGGATCATCACATCCTGGAATCGAAGATCGCAGGACCTATGGACTGCAAAGACTTCATGACCCGCGCGTCGGACTACTTCGACGGGTCTGCCAGCGAGCGGGAGAACGCGCTCATGGAGGGACACCTCCGTCAGTGCGTCTCCTGTCAGCGCTACAAGGTGGTTTACGAGGAGGGGACGTCTCTTCTCCGGGCCCTGCCCGAGCCGGAGCTGGGAGAGGACTTCGAGCCCCGTCTCCGACACCGCCTGTTCCACGTGGACGACCGGCGTGCGCTCCTCGACCATTCAGGGTCGGCGACGCCGGCGTTGACGGTCCTCGGACTCGCCGTGCTCCTGACGGTGGTGGCGTGGTCACCGTTGCTCCGTGAGGAGCCGCCCATGGTGGACCTGGACCCCATCGTCGTGGAGCGCGTGTCCGAGCCCGTCCGTGCCTACGACCCGGCGGACTCGAGGGCGGCGGTGGTTTTCTCCGCGCTGGGACGCGGGCTCTGGGACGATGCCCGGCTCTACGAGTACACCTTGCTCTCCAAACGGTACGCCCGGGACGGAGCCGTCCGACGGGTGGGCTTTGACCACGACTGACGCGACCGGCGGGGCTTACTACCTCCACGGCGACGACCACTTCCGTAAGGAGGAGGAGCTCCGTCGGCTGGTGGACCTCCATCTGGATCCTGCCACCAGGGACTTCAATCTCGACGTCCTCAGGGGCACGGAGACCGACCCCGAGACGCTTGCGTCGGTCCTCGCCACCCCGCCCATGATGGCGACCTGGCGCGTGGTGGTTCTTCGTGAGGTCGAAGGATTGGCGGGAAGCAAGCATGCCCGCGACGCGCTCCTCGACGTGGTGAAGGCGCCGCCTCCGGGCCTGGCTCTCGTGATGAGCTGCACCGTGCCCGACAAGTCCAAGGCCAAGATCTACGCCCAGCTCGCGAAGCATGCCAAGGCGACGGCGTTCAACGCCATCGCCGAGGCCGACGTGCCGGGATGGCTCACCCGGCGCGCGGCGGAGATCAACGGCATCGAGATCGACATCGACGCCGCCCGCGCCCTTGGCGCCGCCGTGGGCACCGATCTGGGGGTGCTGTCCCAGGAGCTGGAGAAGCTCACCGAGTACGTGGGAGACCGCCGCAGAATATCCCTGGAGGACGTGGAGGCCGTGGGGACCCGCATCCCAGCCCAGGACCGTTGGCGGTGGATGGACATGGTGGCCGAGCGCCGCTTCGCGGATGCCCGGAACGCGCTTCCCGTCCTCATGGGTCAGGGAGAGACCGGGGTGGGGCTCGTCATCGGGCTGTCTGCCCAGCTGCTCCGCATCGGCGTCGCCCTCGAGTCGGGGCGCCAGGGTCTGGAACAGGCGCTCCCTCCGTACCAGCGCTGGATGGCGCGGACGGCGGCGGCCCAGGCCAGAGGCTGGTCCCGCCCGGAGCTGGATCGGGCGCTGCTCGAGCTACGGGATGTGGATCGGATGCTGAAGGCCAGCCCGCACACCGACGAGCACTTCCTGGAGACGTGGCTCATGGGCCTGGACGTCAGGAAGCGGGCGGCGGCGTGAAGACGCGCTGGCTTCTCCTGTCCGGGCTCGTCCTGGTTGCCGCTCTGGCCGGCACCTCCGTGGGCGCGCAGGAGAGCGGCCTGGAGCGAGCGGAGAGGCTCGCCCAGGACGGGAGGGCCAACGAGGCGCGCGCGGCGCTGGTGTCGTGGTGGGATGGGGCGTACGACGAAGCCGGGCGGGACGACCAGCAGCGTGCGCTTTGGCTTCGCGCCCGACTCACCGTCAGCCCGGAGGAGGCCATTCGGGACTATCAGCGCCTGGTGGTGCTGTACCCGGCCGGCCCCTACGCCGATCGAGCCCTTCTCCGTCTGGCTCAGGCCGCCCACGCCATGGGGGACGGAGCCCAGGCCCGAGCCCACGTGGAAGCCCTGGCACGGGACCACCCGGGCTCACCGGTACGCCAGGAGGCCGAAGCCTGGCTCAGGGGCGCCGGAGACGCACCGCCGCCGACCGTGAGTGGAGTCGGCGGGGGCGGCCGGGAGTCTGGAGAGCCCACCCGGGAAGCGGCGTCCGCCGCCGCGCCCACGGGTCCGTTCTCCGTCCAGCTCGGGGCCTTCGGCGAGCGGGAGCGGGCGCAGTCCGTCCTCGAGGACGCCACCGGCGCCGGGTTCGCCGCGCGCCTCGTCCGCGTGGACGGAAGTCCGCTTCTGCACGTGAGGGTGGGCTCGTTCGTGGAGCGCGAAGCCGCTCAGGCGCTCTTCGAGCGTCTGGCCCGCGCGGGCCTGCAGGGCGCCGTGGTTCGTGACGAGCGCGGAGAGCGTCCGGCAGGGTCGGACTGAGCTTCGCGGCGCCCACGTCCACACTACGGGGGGCGTGCCCCACGCAGCGGTCCGGTGCTAGACCCGCTCCAGCACGCGCTCCATGCGGGCCCGGACCTCCTGGGCCAGCGGGCCCAGGTCACTCCGGCCCGAGACGCCCAGCTGCTTGACCGGATCGAGAATCGCCACCACGCTCTTGCCCGGCTGGTCGTCGGTGTAGACCACGACGTTGCAGGGGAGGAGGAGGCCGATGTCGTCCTCTTCCGACAGCGCCTGGTGGGCGAGCGCGGGGTTGCAGGCCCCGAGGATCCGGTACTCCCGGAAGTCGAGATCGAGCTTCTTCTTCAGGGTCCCGGCCACGTCGATGCGCGTGAGAATGCCGAAGCCTTCGGTGGCCAGCGCCTCCTCGACGCGCACCTCGACGGCGGCGATGGATCCGTCGACGTTCTTCTTGAATCGGTACTTCAACCCGTCGGACATGTCCTCTG
>CAYGKI010000204.1:0-924 GCA_964350235.1 uncultured Gemmatimonadaceae bacterium
CCGACGGCAGGGCAGCATCCTGGACGGGAATGGGCGCGTCTACCCCGAGGTGCGCGAGGCCATGGCCAACGGGGTCTTCCTGGACATCGGACACGGGCGAGGCAACCTGGACTTCGACGTGGCCGAGCGGATCCTGGACCAGGGCGTGGAGCCGCAGGTCATCTCCAGCGACGTGCACGACGGCAACGTCACCGGGCCCGTCTTCGATCTCCCCACCAACATCTCCAAGTTCGTGGCCCTGGGCATGCCGCTGGAGCGGGCGGTGGAAGCGTCCACGGCGACGCCGGCGCGGATCTTCGACTACGGTCCGGAGCTCGGGTCGCTGGAGGTGGGCAGGACCGCCGACGTGGCTGTGTTCGAGGTGCTGGACGGGGACTACATCTTCATGGATGCCACGGGCAACACCCGACCCGGGAGCATGCGCCTCACCCCCTGGGTGACGCTGCGCGAAGGGGAGCCCTACGGCATGGCCCGGAGCGACTGAGGCTGTCGCTCCGGGCCACGGCCTCGGCGGTGAGCTATTCCGGGATCAGCAGAAGATGCAGGCGTTGTTGTTGACGGCGCCCATGCTCTCCAGCAGCTGAATGGTCCGGGGGAACGGGGTCACACCCTGAGCCGGCCCGTTGGCCATGTCCACGGTGGTCTGACCCGTGCGCGCCACCGCCAGCGGATCGGCGCCCTGCTCCACCAGATACAGGATCACGTCGTTCATGCCTCGGCCCGCCGCGTGGTGTAGCGGCGTATAGCCGATGAAGTCGCGCTGGTTGACGTCGGCCCCCAGCTCCTCGACCAGATACCGCACGGCCGGCATCCATCCGTCGGGCACGTGCTCGTGCGAGTTGCCGGCACGGGCCGCCCCCGTTCCTCCGAAGCCTGCCACCACGTGGATGGGGAACACGCCCTCCCCTCCGATGGGAACGGGGG
>CAYGKI010000204.1:934-6075 GCA_964350235.1 uncultured Gemmatimonadaceae bacterium
TCGTTGATCCCCAGGTCCGCGTAGGTCGGAGGGTTCGGCGGCGCCTTGGTGGGGATGTCGGGGTCGGCACCGTAGGACACCAGCAGCCGCATGGCCTCCACGTCCAGGCCGTGCGCCGCGCGCCAGAACGGCGTTGCGCCCCAGGTGTCCACGCCGAGCTGGCTGAAGTTGTACTCCATGTACCACAGGTGCTTGGTCAGGCGGGCGTTGGGGTCTGCCCCCGCCTCCAGGAGCGCGCGCATGACGTCCAGGTGGGTCGCCTCCTGCTGCAGGTAGGCCTGCTGCTGGGCGAACCGCGCCTTGGGGATCCAGCGCGTGTTGATGGCGGCGTACAGGGGCGTGGAGCCCGCATCGCTGGCGAGGTTGGGGTCCGCGCCGCGAGCCAGGAGCTCCAGGCCCAGATCGTAGTGCCCGTTGACCATGGCCATGAGCAAGGGGCTCGTGTGATCACCGGCGCTCAACTGATTGACGTCTGCCCCACCCTCCACCAGGCGAAGAGCCGCTTCCCGGTGCCCCTCCCGTACCGCATGCAACAGGGGCGTGAGCCCGCCCATGTGCTCCACCAGGTCCGCGTACCTCGGCTCGGTTCCGTCCAGCTGGGCCTGCTCCCAATCGATGCGGGTCGGCTCCTCCTCGATCTCCTCGTAGGGCCGTGCCGCGCGCACCGCGGCCTGCACCTGGGCGGGATCGGGATACCAGACCACGGGGTCCGGGGCGGCCTGACGGAACGTGGCCATCATCCGGTCCCGTACCTCCTTGGCTCGACGATCGTAGATCGCCTGGAGGGAGACGTTCCAGACCCGTGAGGTCAGAGACGGATCCGCACCATGGTCGAGGAGGACCTGGATGACGTCCACCCGGTTCCGGGACGCCGCGTAGATGAGGGGCGTCTGCTCCCACTCGGACTGCCGGATGTCCGGGTCCACGCCGTGGTCGAGCAAAGCGCGCACGGCGTCGGCGCTCCCCGCCTCCGCGGCATAGTGGAGCGCGGTGCCCCCGCCGACGGTGGAGCGAGCCTCGGGATCCGCGCCGGCGCCGAGGAGCACCTCCACGACGCCCGCGGACCCGGCCTCGGCCGCGATGAGGAGGGGCGTCAGCTCACCGATCCGCGTGTGCGCCTCCATGTTCGCCCCTGCGGCGATCAAGAGACGCGCGACCTCGGCGTTCCCAAGGTCGGCGGCCCAGTGTAGCGCGGTCATCCCGTCGCCTTGAGCGGCGTTGACGTCCGCCCCCTGTGCGATCAACGACCGGACCGCGGCCACATCGTCCTGCATGGCCGCGTCGGCCACCGAAGTGTCCGGTGGCCCGTAGGCCCCGGTCAGAAGCATCGCGCCGGCCAGCGCCAGGAGCGCTCGGACGTTGGTGCCTTTGCTCATCGCGGAATCCCCCTAGCGCAGGGTGGTGGCCGTGCCCGGCATGTTCAAGGAGAAATCGCCCGTGCTGTCCCCGAAGCTGTCCATGTCGTCCATGCCAAGCTTGTGCAACAGCGTCAGCATCACGTTCGCCAGCGGCGTCCCCGTAGGCGCTTTCAGATGCAGGTTCCCGTCGAGCTTCCCGTTCGCCCCGCCCGCCACCAGGAACGGCACCCGGACGTGGTTGTGGACGTTGGGATCACCCATGGGCGACCCCCACATGACCATGGTCTTGTCGAGGAGGGTCTGATCGCCTTCGGTGCGCTCCTGCAGCCGCTGTAGCAGATACGGCAACATGCTGAAGTGGTAGCGGTTGATCTTGGAGAACTCGAGGATGTTCTCCTCGCTGTTTCCATGGTGCGAAGCCGGGTGGAACGGCGCGTTGGAGCCGCTCTCCGGGAAGACGCGGGCGGAGGAGTCGCGGGACAGCTTGAAGCTGAACACGCGCGTCATGTCGGACTCGAAGGCCAGCACCTGCAGGTCGAACATGAGGTGCATGTGCTCGCTGAACGAATCCGGCACGCCGGCGGGCGCCTCGGGGAGATCCCTCGGATCGCCGCTGGTGTTACGGGCCTCCACCGCCTCGATACGGCGCTCGATCTCCCGGACGTTCTCCAGGTACCGATCCATGCGCTGGCCGTCCTCGGGGGCCAGCTCGCGGCGGAGCGCCGCCACGCGGCCGGTGATGACGTCGAGAACGCTCTTGTTGGCCAGCCGTCGGGCCCGGCGGTCCTCCGGGGTCGCGCCGGCGCCGAAGAGCTGCTCGAACGCCACCCGCGGGTCCCGGATCACCGGGAGGGGCTCGGTGGGCGAGGCCCAGCTCAGCGAGTCGGTGTACACGCACGTGTATCCGTACGCGCAGCCTCCGGCCTGGTTGATGTTCTCGATGCAGAGCTGCATGGAGGGGATGGGCGTGTCCTGCCCGAAGCGCTGCGCGTAGAGCTGGTCGAACGACGTTCCGACGAAGACGTCCGATCCCTCCGTCTGCTTGGGGTGCGCCTGCGTGAGGAAGGTGGCGGTGGAGCGGAAGTGGTCGCCACCGATCTCGTGGGGCTTGTAGGCGTCCGCCATCCTGACGTCCGTGTTGCTCACGATGGTCAGGTAGTCCTGGAACGGCGTCAGGGAGCTCATGGAGGTTCCGCCCAGGTCGAAGTCACGACCGGTGGTCGGCGGAGCCCACAGGTTCATCCGTTCCCCGAACTCGGTACATCCGGCGTCACCGTGGGAGTTCTCGATGGCCACGAGCCGCGTCCGGCCGGCCGTCTCGTCCCGGACCGCCGCGCTGCGCGTTCCGGCGGGGACCATGGCGTCGAGGAGCGGTAGCGCCACCGTCGCGCCCATCCCCTGGAGGAAGGTGCGGCGGGGCAGATGGTGTCCCGTGATGACGTTCATGTCCGTTGTCTCCCTTGTGGTATGTCGTCGCTTCCCGGCACGGGAAGCCGATGACCGATCTTCGAGTCCCTTCCCACCTTCACGCTCATCACCGCCCCGCCTGCTCCTCGGTGAGCGAGGCACGGCGCATCCGGAAGGCGTCGCTGCTCACGATGCCCCATACGAACGCCGAGACGGCGTAGTCCTCCTCCCCGGCCTGCCGCACGATCTGGCGGACCGTGGGCATGTCGAAGTACTCCACGCGGCGACCCAGCCCGTAGGCCATGAGATTCTGCGTGAAGTTGCGCACCAGCGATTCCCGGCGCTCCAGGAGCGCCGCCAGAAGGTCCGGCAGCGTCTCCATGGGCGTTCCGTCGTAGAACTCGGTCCGGGTATCGATGGGATGGCCGTGCTCACGGATGCGCCAGCGGCCCGTCACGTCGAAGTTGTCCAGCGCCAGCCCGATGGGGTCGATCATCCGGTGACAGGAGTTGCAGGTCGGGTTGGCCCTGTGCTGGGCCATCCGCTCCCCGGTGGTGAGGAACCGGCCGTCCTGCGCCTCGTCGGTGGACTCCTCGAGGGTGGGCACGTTGGGGGGAGGCGGTGGCGGCGGGGTGCCGAGGATGACCTCCATGACCCACTTGCCGCGCAGCACGGGCGATGTCCGTCCCGCATGGGAAGTCAGCGTCAACACGCTGCCGTGACCCAGCACCCCGCGGCGGCGCGCGTCCGGATACTGGACGCGGCGGAGCTCGTCGCCGGACACCCCGTCGATTCCGTAGTGCCGGGCGAGGCGCTCGTTCATGTAGGAGTAGTCGGCCGAGTAGAGGTCCAGGACGCTCCGATCCTCGGCCACCAGGCTGTTGAAGAACGTCACCGTCTCCCGCCGCATGTCGTCGGCGAGCTGCTGGTGGTAGTCCGGGAACATGAGCCGATCGGGGAGCACCCGCTCCAGGTCCTCCAGGCGGAGCCACTGGGCCGCGAAGCGCGATCCCAGGGCCTCGGCTCTCGGATCCGCGAGCATGCGGTCCACCTGGGCGCGCAGGACGCCTTCGTCCTGGAGCCTCCCCGCTTCGGCGAGGCTCCTCAGCTCCCCGTCCGGCGGCATGGCCCAGAGGAAGAACGAGAGCCGTGAGGCGAGATCCATGTCGTCGATGGCGTAGACCTCGCCCGGCTGGGCCGTGCCGCCGGGACCGCGCTCGAGCCGGAACACGAAGTCGGGGCTGGCGAGAATGCCCTGGAGGGCGGTCCTCACCCCCACTTCGAAGCCGTCCTCCGCCGCGCGCTCGTCGTAGAGATACATGTACGACTCGATGACGTCGTCGCTCACGGGGCGACGGAACGCCTGCTCGGCGAGGCGCGTGACGATGCTCTTGGCGCAGGGCCGCGCATCCTCCGTCGTGGACGGCCGACAGGTGAACACGGCCTGGCGGCTCGGCGTGTCGGAGACGCCCGTCACGTTGTACGGGCCGATGATCACCAGGTCCTTGAGATGGGCCCACGCCGTGACGCCGTATCCACCGGCCCCGATCCTGCGGTCGTTCAGCGACCACTCGTGCGGGGACAGGAGGTCCTCCGCGGGGCCGTCGGTGACCTTGATGAAGGCCGCCGTGATCCGGTGGGGCCCGGCACGTACGAAGATGGGCGGCACGTCCTGGCTCGCTCCGTTCGGGTCGCCCGTGTACATCCACCGGTCCACTTCGAGCAGCGCACGGCGCTCTCCGTCGACGGACACCTCGATCTGCTCGCCGGGCGTCACGTCGCCGTAGAACTCACCCGTGGTCGTGTGCTCGAACCAGAGCTCGAGGTTGTATTCCCCGTCCGCCGGGAAGTTGTGGACGACGGAGATCCCGCCGCGCGTCCCCCGCGGCGCACCGGGGACCCGCTCCCACTGCGACGTATAGCCGGAGTTGGTGTAGGTCACCGAGGTGGCCTGCGCGTCGGGGACGCCCACGGCCAGCCGCGCCACCTCGTCGGCGGCGCGAAGGTAGGCGTCCATGAGGGTCGGGGAGAGGAGCTGCGCGTCCGCGATGTTGTCGAAGTTGGCGCTCTTCATGTCGAGCGGCAGGTAGTCGGCCGCGTCGATTTCCAGGTCCAGAAGCTCCCTGATGGACCGCTCGTACTCCGCACGGTTCAGGCGCTGGAACGACCGGCCGCCTGGGTTCGGGTTCCGCCGCCAGGCGTCGTCGATGGTTCCTTCGAGGGACTCGACCAGCATCTGGAGGGTGTCCCCGGCCGGCTTGTTCGCCCCGGGAGGAGGCATCATGCCGGCACGGAGCTTCCGGATGATCCGCTCTCCCACGTCGGCCTGGGCCTCCACGCTCGCGACATCGAAGCCCTCGAGGCTAAGGTTCCCCG
>CAYGKI010000205.1:0-5738 GCA_964350235.1 uncultured Gemmatimonadaceae bacterium
CTAACCGATCTCTTCCAGCTTGTCCCGAGCGATCAGGGCGATGGCGGTCTCGGGGTACGTATTCACGATGCGCTGGAGGAGCGAGCGTCCCTCGTCCACGTCTCCGTTCTCGATGTGGAGGAGTGCCATGCGATACAGCGCGTCGGGCACGCGCGTGGAGCCCGGGAACCGCTCCTGGACCTCACCGAAGGCCTGGAGCGCCTCCTCGTTCTCTCCCTGCTGGACCAGGATGTCGGCCAGGAAGAAGTAGGCGTCGGGAGCCCTGTCGTGGTTGGGGTGCTCCTCCAGGAACTGCCGGAACGCTCGCTGCGCCGTGGTGAGGGAGCCGCGGGAGAGCTGCTGCGTCGCGGCTTCCCAGAGCTGCTGGGCATCGGACCCACCTCCGCCCGACACACCCGGAACCCCTTCGGTCCCGGCGCCACCGGTGGGCGTGCTCACCATGCCTCCACCCCCGGACGTCCCGCCGGAGCGGGCGAGCTGCTCACGCAGCTGGACGATGCCGCGCTGGTTCTCTCCGGTGAGCGCGCGCATCTGCGTCAGCTCGTCGCGCACCTCGCGGAGGAGCCTCAGGACGTCGCCCCGGAAATCGAAGAGCTGGCCCGACTGGGTCCGCAGGGTGTCCTGCGTGGACGCCGTGGCCAACCGGAGCTCGGTGATGAGCGAATCCTGACGAATGGCCAGCGTGCGGATCTCGGCCTGGAGATCCCGCACGTCACTCTTCATGGCGCATCCGCCGAGTGTGGAGACGGCGGCCACCGCCAGGAAGGCGCGGGCCGCCGTGGAGCTTCTCGATCTTCTCATGTTCGCCATTGGGTCCCTCCCCCGGAAATGTCCGGGGGAGGGAACCCGCAAGGGTCGTACCGTCAGTTGGCCGGATTGATGGCGTTCGCGCCGGCGGTGATGACGAACTCACCGCGGCGGTTCTGCGACCAGGCCTGCTCGTTGGAGCCCGTCGCCACCGGACGGCCCTCTCCGAACGAGACGGTCTCGAAGCGGTTCGCCGACAGACCGAAGTCCGTCAGGTACTCGAGGATGGCCTCCGCACGCCGGTTACCGAGGGCCAGGTTGTACTCCGTCGACCCACGCTCGTCGGCGTGACCCTCGATGCGGATGCGCACCTGCGGGCTGGCACGGAGGATCTCGGCCTTCTGGCGGAGCACCTGCTCGGCAGCGGGCTTGATGTCCGACATGTCGTAGTCGAAGTAGACGCGCGCCTCGAGGATCTCACGGGCGGCGGCCACTGCACGCTCACGAGCGGCGGCGGCGGCGCTGTCGGCGGCGGCTCGGGCTGCGGCTTCCGCGGCGGCGCGCTGGGCGGCGGCCACGGAGTCACGGTAGCGCTGGAGCGAGTCCTGATCGGGGGCCGGCGGGGCCGGCGGCGGCGGCGGCGGATCACCGCCGCAGGAACCTGCGACAAACGTGGCGACCAGGACCGACATCACAAAGCGGCGGACGATCATCCCAACTCCCGGGTTGAACCTGTGGTTTCTTGGTGCGGTGCCCGCCGTTCGGCCAGGCGACGCAACGAAGGTAACGACCTTTTGTGGCGGCGAAAGCCCCTTTGCATATATGCGCAAACGCGCGACAAAGCAACCATTTTCGCTCGGTGGGCGACGACCCCGGCACGCCCCTCGGGCGGGTGGTTCGCGCCCATCCGGACCTCAGGGGGTGCCGACGGCTCCTGCACGACCCGGAGCCCGACCTTCCGACTCCCCGTCAGCGGAGCGCCGGGGACCAGTCGGGCAGCCCCACCCTGCGCCCGGAGACCAGAGCACGCACCCGTCCCGTGGCGGCATCGACGACGAAGAGCCCGTACCCCCAGCTCCGCTCGCCCACGAAGACCAGGTGACGCCCGTCGGGCGCCCAGCTGGGGTCCTCGTTGTTGCCCTCCGAGGTGAGCTGGCGCAGCACCCTGCCGCCCTCCTCCACGTTCGCCACGAGGATGTGGTACCGGCCCCGCTCGATGCGGCCGTGGAACGCGACCCGGTCGCCGAAGGGCGACCAGTCCGGGGACGTGTAGTAGCCGCCGCTCCCGTACTGGTAGGGGGAGAGGGTCTCCGCCTCGCCCCCCTGCGCCGGCATGATCATGACCTGCGGCACGGCATCCCCGAAGCGGAGGGTGTTGAAGGCCAGCCACCGCCCGTCGGGCGAGAAGGTGGGCGAGAGGTCGTACCAGGGTCCACCCGACAGATAGGTCAGGCAGCAGTCCCTGGCGATGTCGTAGGTGAAGATCCCGCTCTGGCCCCCGCGTCCCAGCACGGAGAACGCGAGCGTCGTCCCGTCCGGGCTGTACGCGGGCGTGATGTAGTCCCCCGAGCCCCGCACCTCAGGAAGCTGGGTCCGTGAGCCCGTGGTGAGATCCACCTGGAAGATGCGCGGCTGCCCCGTGGCCCAGGAGGAGTAGGCGATGCGGTTCCCGTCCGGCGACCAGGTCGGGGACTCCACCAGGCTCCCCTCGTCGGTGACCCGGCGCAGGTTCTCGCCGTCGGAGTCGATGACGTAGATGTCCTTGTTCCCCGACCCGTCCGTCATGGTGAACGAGATCCGACTCGCGGCCATGCCGGGATCACCGGTGATCCACTCCACCACCTGGTCCGACACCCGGTGCACCGCCATGCGGAAGTCGGGGTCGGACGGCGCGGGGAGGCGGAAGCGCTCCGACTCGGTCACGCCCCCGTAGACCACGTCGTGCAAGGAGAGGACCAGCACGTATCCGTCACCGGCGCCCTCCACCTGGCCGTCCACCAGCCAGTCCGCCCCCAGCCGGTCCCAGAGGGCGTAGTCCACGGCGTCGTCCCGGAGTCCCTCGGGCAGCTGGTCCAGCATCTGGAACCGGTCCGAGTTCCGCAGGTCACGCCCGATGATGGTTTCCACCTCCGGGGCGACCCCCGCGCCGCCCAGGCGTCCGCTGAAGGGCTTCACCGCCAGCGTGGGCTGGTAGGCGGTCTCGTAGACCAGGCCCAGGCTGACGCCGGGAATCTGGTCGGGCTCCTGCGCCGCGGCGTGCGTCGCCGGCAGGCCGGCGCAGGCCAGGGCGAGGCCGAACAGGGTCCACCGGGTCGCTGCGAATCCATTCTTCACGCGTGCTTCACCTCTCCATGCCCGCGGGCCGGAAGCTGAACTGAATCGGGAGACGGTCATACGGCAGATCGTCGGGCAGGGGTCCGAACCGGCCGAGCCCTGCGCAGTCGGCGATGGCCGCCATGGCCGCGAAGTCGAACGTCGCGTTGCCGGAGCGGCTGGCGAACTCCACGTCCGCCGCCGTGCCGTCCCGCTGGATGGCGAAGCGCACGATGGTCTCCCAGGTGCCGCCTTCCTGCCAACGGAAGCACCTGGAGATCTGGCGGATGATGTTGTCGTAGTACGCCGGATAGTCGCGTCGGAGGCCCTCCATCCGGACGTTGATGTTCTCGCCGGACTCGGTGGCGTCCTCCGGCGGCTCTTCCGTGGTGGTGGCCTCCCGGGGCGTTTCCTCCACGGGTGGCTGCGGCCGCTCCTCCGGCGGCTGCTCCGGCTGGGGCTCGGGCTCCGGCGCCTCTTATTCTTCCTCCGGCTGGGGATCCGGAACGTCCTCCACATCCTCCGGGGGAGGAGGCGTGGGCTCGGGCTCCGGCTCCGGCTCGGGCTGGGTCTCCTCCGGCCGCTCCACCACCAGCTCCTCGGTGGCCAGCTCCCGGATCTCGGCCTGCAGCGTGGGAGGCGGCGACACCAGCTCGATCTCGTAGGTGATGAACTCCACCGGCTCGGGCTCGTAGAACGTGCTCAGCCATCCCAGGACGAAGATGCCCAGGTGCAGCACCAGGGAGAACGCGAAGGCCCTCCGCTCCTCCGTGGTCCGGGAACGTGTGGCCATGCCGCGCTCAGTCCGATCCCGAGTAGGGCTCGGCCACCACGGACCAGTTCACGCCGCTGTTCACCGCCGTGGCCATGACCCGCAGCATGGGGCCGTACGGCGCCAGGGAGTCGCCGCGGATGTAGATGCGCTCCACCTCGCCCAGGTCCATGAGCTGGGGCAGCGTCGTCTCCAGCTCCTCCAGGGTCACCTCGGTCTCCTCCATGAAGATCCGGCCATCACGCATCACCGTGACGAAGAACGGGCTTTCCTGGGAGGTGATGGGCTGGACGTCGGCCCTGGGGATGGAGACCTCGATTCCGCCCTGGAGGATGGGGGCGGTGATGATGAAGATCACCAACAGCGTGAACGCCACGTCGACGAGACTCGTGACGTTGATCTCCGCGTTCACCGGGAGATCGGCCCTGCCGACCCCGCTGGACTTCCTCCCGCGCGGCACTACACCCGTCCTTCGCGTGCCAGCGTTCCGATGAACTCGCTGGAGAAGCCCTCGAGCTCCCCGGTGACCAGGTTCAGCTTGGACACGAAATGGTTGTAGGCGATGACCGCGGGAATGGCCACCGCAAGACCGGCCACCGTGGTGATGAGCGCCTCGGCCACGCCGGGCGCCACGGCCATGATGTTGCTGGAGCCGGAGGACGTGATGCCCAGAAAGGCGTTCATGACGCCGATGACCGTCCCCATGAGGCCCAGCAGCGGCGACACCGACCCGATGACGGCCAGCGATCCCAGGCCCTGGGCCAGCTCGTCCCGCTCCTCCGCCTCTTCCTTCTCGAGAACCATGCGGAGCGCCTCGAGCTGGGTGAGGGAAAGGCCCTGCGTGGGCGGAGCGCCCTCACGCAGCGCTCCGGGCCGCAGCTCGCTGAAGAAGTTCACGCCCTGCCTGAACACACGACCGTACGGCGACTCGGGAAGGGTGAGGATGGCCTTGTACGCATCCTCCAGACGCTGCGCCCGCTCCATGTGCTCGAGAAACCGGTCGCCCTGCACACGAACCTCCCGGAACTGGCGCCACTTCAGGAAGATCAGCCACCAGGACGAGATGGAGAAAACGGCCAGGACGGACAGCACGATCTTCGTGGGCAGCGTGCCGCCCACCACCATCTGGAACGCGTTGGTGGGTGGGGCGGCCTGCAGCAGGAAGAAGTACGTCGCGCTCATCCCTTCCGGGCCCTCGTCTCGCGGATGAATTCGTAGGTCTCGCGGAGGCCCTCCTCGAGGGTGAACGCCGGGGCCCACCCACGGCTCCGGAGGACGCTCGCGTCCAACGTGCTGTGGCGGAGCTCGCCGGGCCGCTCCGCCTGGTGGTCCCGGGGCTGGGACGTTCCGGCGATGCCCTCCAGCACATCCGCCAGGCGATTCACGCTGGTCCCCGCCCCCGTGCCGACGTTGAAGGCTCGGGAGTCCAGGCCTTCCCCTTCCCCGAGCTCCAGGTCCGAGACGGCCATGTTCGCCCCGACGACATCACGGACGAACACGTAGTCCCGGGTCTGCTCTCCGTCGCCGAAGACGGTGAGACGCTCGCCGCTCAGGAGCCGGTTGCAGAAGATGGCTACTACACCGGCCTCCCCATGCGGATCCTGGCGTGGCCCGAACACGTTGGAATACCGGAGGGCGACGTACTCCAGCCCGCGGATCTTCCTGTAGTAGTTCAGATAGTACTCGCCGGTGAGCTTGGTCACGCCATACGGCGAGAGCGGGAGCTTGGGCGCCGACTCGGGGGTGGGCACCTGCTCCGGCTCGCCGTAGACCACGCCTCCGCTGGACACGTAGATGAATCGCTGCGTGCCGACCTCGATGGCGGCCTCCGCCAGGTTCAGGAGCCCCATCACGTTGATGCTGGCGTCCTTGGCGGGGTCCGCCACGGAGACGCGAACGTCGATCT
>CAYGKI010000205.1:5748-6033 GCA_964350235.1 uncultured Gemmatimonadaceae bacterium
GGTTCCGGATGCCCGGATCGCGAATGTCCATCTCGATGAGCTCGGCGTCCGCCGGGACGTTCTCGCGGCGCCCGGACGAGAGGTCGTCGACGATCCACACGGCATCGCCTTTGGCCAGGTAGGCATCCGCCACATGGCTCCCGATGAAGCCGGCTCCACCGGTCACCAGGACGTTTCGCTTCGGGGAGGAGGTCATGATCTCGCTGCGGTCATGGGAATCGGAAGGGACCTGCTAAGTAAACGCGAGTCCCCGCCAGCGGGAACCGGCGGGGACTCGGGGTCCTG
>CAYGKI010000206.1:0-6030 GCA_964350235.1 uncultured Gemmatimonadaceae bacterium
GCTGTGGAACGCGACGCCCAGGCGCTGACCCGCGCGCGGCGCCCACGCGCCGGGGCAACTACATGATGATGCGGTAGGGGAACCAGGCCGAGACCGCCTCGCCGGCACGCATGGCCGGGCGGAACACCCACTCCGCGGCCTCGGCGATGAGGCGGCGGTTGAAGGCTCCGTCCCGAGTGGGCGGCTCCAGGCGGGTGGAGTCGGGAACCACGCGTCCGACCCGGTCCACGAAGACCCACACCCGCACCTCGGTGCCGCGAAGGTCCCGGTTGGTGGGCGGGATGATCATCCCACGCGGGGACGGGGGCCGGATGCCGTCCGCGCCGCTCTCCTGGTCGCCCTGGTCGCCGCCGCCGGTTCCCGCCTCGATCCCGGGAAGCTCGTCCAACCCGGGCATGTCACCCAGAAGCTCCGCCGGGTCCACCTGCTCCTCGTCGTCGAACTCCACCACCTCCACGGTGACCTCGACGGCGATGGGCACGGGCGGAGGCCGTACCGGCGTCACGGGAGCCGCCCGCACGTTGAGAGCCCTCATGGCACCCACGGCGGCACGCGGATCGCCCCGCTCGGGGCCGGCCGCCGACCGCGTCTCCAGCGGGATGGGCGCCTGCCCGGCCCACAGGAAGACGGCCAGATGGAGCAGCGCCGACACCAGGAGCCCGGAGCGCCATACGGAACGCTCGCGCTTCCGCCGTTCGCGAGGCGTCAGAGGTGGGGACGAGGTGCTCATGGCAGGTGATACCGGGACGCGCACCCCGGGTGTTCCCCCGAGGTACCCGAAGGAGGGTGCGACACCCGTCCGCGCGTCCTCCCGTAAAGCTTGACTTTTACGGGGGCGAACGCGTACGGTGACGCAGAATCATTCGGAAGAATCCGAATCAACGCTTGTTCGGATCCTCCTTCGCGTGCGGGAATCCGCGCCCCTGATCCCACTCGGATCAGGGCGTGTTTTTTACGCGCGCGAGGGCAGTCCGCAGGCGACAGCAGGTCCCATTCGTACCCTCACCAGGAGGTTCCTATGGCGCTCGATGTTCGAACCGAGCCCACCCAACGGTCCGCCGGCTTGCGCCGCGGGCTGTTCGCGACCGCCGCGGCGGTCGCCGCCCTGGCTCTGTCGAGCCTGCCGGCTCTGGCCCAAACGGGCCAGGTGACCGGTCGGGTCGTCGACGCGCAGTCAGGCGGTCCCCTCTCCGAGGTCCAGGTGTTCATTCCTGGCCTTCAGCTGGGAAGCCTGTCCCGTGCGGACGGCCGCTTCCTCATCCTCAACGTCCCCGCCGGCACGCACACGCTTCGCGCTGAGCGGATCGGCCTGGGTGCCGTCGAGCAGTCCATCACGGTCACTGCCGGTGGCACGACGAACATCGATCTCCGCATGGAGTCGCAGGCCCTGGGCCTGGACGAGATCGTCGTCACCGGTGCTGCCGGCTCGGCCCGCCGTCGCGAGATCGGAAACTCCATCACGCAGCTCAGCGTCGCCGACGTTCCGGATCGCCCCACGCAGGTGACCAACCTCCTCCAGGGGGCGGCGCCCGGCATCGAGATCACCGGTGGTAGCGGTCAGCTCGGTCAGGGCAGCCAGATCCGGCTGCGCGGCAACTCCAGCGTGGGTATGTCCAACCAGCCCATCATCTACATCGACGGCGTGCGCATGATGGACGGTGCGTACCCCCGCGTGAACACCCCGGGCATCACCCAGGGCCGTGGCGCGCGGACCACGTCGAGCCCGTTGGACAACATCAACCCCAACGACATCGATCGCATCGAGGTCATCAAGGGTTCGGCGGCCACGACGCTCTTCGGCACCGAGGCGTCGGCCGGCGTGATCCAGATCTTCACCAAGCGGGGCGCCTCCGGCGCGCCGGTGTGGAGCGCCGAGATCCAGCAGGGAACGGGTTGGGCCAAGCAGTACGGCGTCAACGGCACCAACTACCTGAACATGGAGCACTTCTACCGCGACGCGTGGTGGGGCGGTGGCTACGACGGTGGTGAGTACGGCGGCGACTGCGTCCTGCCCAACTCGCCGGACAACCCGGCCAACGGCTTCGACGAGACCACCCGGAACTTCCACTGGGGCAACGAGAACAGCTCCGCGGAAGGCAACTGCAGCTTCCCGGGTGCCCAGTGGTACCAGAACTACAACCTCTCCGTCCGTGGCGGCGGCGAGAGCCTCCAGTACTTCCTGTCCGGGTCCTATCAGGACGACACGGGCATGATGCCGCTGGACCAGCTGGAGAAGTACAACACGCAGGCGAACTTCACGTTCTCGCCCATCGACGACCTGCAGATCCAGTGGAGCACCGGCTACACGCGCCAGTGGATGCAGCTCACGCCGTCCGGGAACAACCTGTCCGGCCTGGAGCTGCAGTCGTGGCGCCAGGAGCGGAACTACTTCAGCAACGGCGACCCGCGCCAGATCGCTCAGATCCTGGACTACGATCACCAGCAGTGGATCGAGCGGGTCACCACCGGCCTCACGCTGAACTACAACCCCATCGCGGATCTCACGAACCGCTTCACCATCGGGTACGACTACAACCAGCAGGAGGGCCGCAACCTGATGGGCGCCGACTACTGGGAGGTGGTCTCGTTCGGCGCCGTCGCGGGTGGCGCGCTCACCAGCGACCTCTTCCAGAAGCGGCTCCTGACGTTCGACTACGTCGGCTCGTACCGCTTCCCGCTCACCGACCAGATCCGCTCCACGTTCTCCTGGGGTGGTCAGGCCATCGGTGAGGACGAGCGGCAGGTCATCGCCCTGGGCATCAACTTCCCGGGTGCGGCGCAGCCGACCATCAGCTCGGCCTCCATCCGTCGGTCCGAAGAGGATCGGGAGAAGGTCTGGAACGCCGGATTCTTCTTCCAGAACGTGTTCGACATCTCCGACAAGTACTTCCTGACGTTCGGCCTGCGCGTCGACGGCAACAGCGCTTTCGGTGAGGGCTTCGGCCTCCAGACGTACCCCAAGGTCAGCGGCTCCTGGGTCCTCAGCGACGAGGACTTCTGGCCGGAGGCCGCCGGTTCCATCAAGCTCCGTGCGGCGTACGGCCAGTCCGGCCGCGCGCCCGGCACGTTCGACGCGGTCCGTACCTGGGACCCGGTGGGCTTCCTGAACCGTCCGGCCTTCCAGCCGGACAACCGCGGCAACCCGGACCTCGGTCCCGAGGTCACCTCGGAGCTGGAGCTGGGCTTCGACGGCTCGTGGCTGGACGATCGCCTCTCCGCCACGTTCACGTGGTTCCACCAGAACACCACCGACGCGCTCATGAACGTGTCGGCCATCCCCTCGCTGGGCTTCAGCAGCAGCCAGCTGGAGAACGTGGGTGAGCTGGAGAACAAGGGCATCGAGCTGCAGGTGGACGGCTCCATCGTCCAGGGCTCCGACTGGGGCGTGGACCTGGGCCTGGGCGTCTCGACGTCCTACTCCAAGGTCCTCGACCTGGGTGGCGCCGAGCCCTTCAACGCCCTGAGCGGGCGCATCATCGAGGGCCACTCGGTTCCGGTGGGTTGGGACCGTCGTGTCGCCAACCCTGACGAGATCGCCGACTTCGAGTACGTCGACGACGGCGAGAACGTCATCGTTGCGCCGATCTTCCCGACGCACTTCATCACGCCGAGCCTCACCGTCCGCACGCCGGGCAACATCGTGGTTTCGGCCCGGGGTGAGTACCGCGGCGGCAACATGGTGGAGGTGAACCCCACGGCGATCAGCCGCTCGGTGCGGTCGCCGCTCTGCTTCCCCTACTACGAGAACCCCGAGACGGACATCGCCCTTCGGGACGACGCTCCGGCCATCTGGCGTGAGCGCTGCGCTCCGCGAAACGGGGACGACTACTGGTTCGACGGGGACTACTTCAAGCTCCGGTCGGTGAGCGCCACCATCCCGGTGAACTTCGCGTTCCCGGATCGGGTCTCCAACGCCAGCCTCACGCTGGTGCTGGCCAACGCCTACGACTGGTACCGTGAGATTCCGTGGCACGACGTGGAGATCACGTCCGACGCCGGCGCTGGGCAGGCCGGTGAGGGCTTCGCGAACGCCTCCGAGCGCTCGCCGGCCCCGGCCACCCTTCGTATCTCCCTCCGCGTGACGTTCTGAGGAGGGCAACCAGATGAGATTCATGACACAACGACGACACGGATGGATCGGGGGCGCCGCCCTCGCCGCCGCCACGCTGTTGGCGGGGTGCGAGGTGACGAATCCCGGTCCCGTCCAGGACGAGTTCCTCGCCGACGAAGCGGCTCAGGAAGGCCTGATCTTCGGAGCGCAGCGGTCCATCGCCGAGACGTTCGGTGGACGTGTGCTGGAGATGGCGTTCATGGCGCGCGAGGTGTTCCCGGGCGGCCAGACCGGCGCCTGGGGTGCGGACGTGACGGAGCACGCGGGCCATCAGCAGCCGTTCAACGGCCCCGGCTTCACGAACCTGCACGAGGCGCGCTTCATCACGGAGACGGCCATCGCCCGGTTCACCGCCGCCGGAGCCAGCAACACGAGGCTCTACCAGGCGTGGCTCTGGAACGGCTGGGCCTACCGGTACCTGGGAGAGTGGTGGTGTGACGCCGTCCTCCCGACCCGGGATCCGCTGAACACGGATCCGCCCACGTTCCACTCCAACGACGTGAACCCGTATCACCAGCGGGCCGTCGAGAGCTTCACGGAGGCCCTCGGGTACGCCTCCACCGACGCGCAGCGGAACGCCGCGTACGCGGGTCGGGCGCAGGCCAACCTGTGGCTCGGCAACTGGGCTGCCGCCCTGGCCGATGCCGCCGCGGTGAACGACGAGGCCTTCGTCATGGAGATCGAGCAGGACGCGACGGACAGCAACCTCTCGAACTACATGTACGAGGGGAACAGCGGTCTCTTCCGCTCCTACTCGGCGTACTTCACGTGGTTCTTCGACTACTACGACAGCACCGGTGACTCCCGGGTGCCGCTGCGGGACTTCGATCCTGCAGTCCCCGTGGCCGTGGGAAGCCTGAGCGGGTTCGGCCCGGTGCCGTACCGCGAGCAGGCGAAGTTCACCGCGGGTAGCCAGTCGTTCCCCATGGCAGATTACTGGGAGATGCAGCTCATCCAGGCCGAGGCGATTCTGCGCGGCGCGGGTGGCGGCGACTTCAACGACGCCATGGACCTGATCAACGACGTGCGTGCTCGCACCGGTGTGGCGCTTCCGGCGCTCACCGCCGCCAACGCTCAGGAGGCGTGGGGTCACCTGATGACCGAGCGCCGCATCGAGCTGTGGATCGAGGGCCGGAACGCCGCCGACGAGCGTCGGTGGACCCGGACTCCTCCGTTCGCCGGAGCCGATGTCCAGGACCTGCTGAACATCCCGGACTGGGATAATCCGGCAGACCCGGGCTACACGGTCCTGTTCGTGGACAACCCGCGCGGCCTGGACGGCGCCGGGCCCGCGGAGCTCTGCTACGACATTCCGCAGGCAGAGCGCGATCGCAACCCGAACGTGCCCGCCACGGGTAGGTAAGCAGGCACGACCTTCGGGTCGAGCAGTAAGCGGAAGGGGGTGGGGCCTCGAGGCCCCACCCCCTTCTTTCTTTTCCCCCATGTGTGTCCCGGCGCTTCGAGCTCGGACGGCTCTGGCCGGCCGTGCTGTGCCGCCGACGAGCCCCGTCCGGATCGTGCGGAGCTTCCTCCTTAGCGGGGAACCACCCCGTACCGCCTAAGGATCTCCAGCGTCTCGTCCAGCGGAAGCGCTTCCACCGTCCGTCCGTTGCTGGTCACCGTCTCCGCCTTCAGGAGCGAGTTGTAGATGGACTCCTCCGTGGCTTCCACCACGGCCTGGAACAAGGCGCTCGTACGGCCGTTAGGGAGATCGTCGTATCGCCGGACCACGTTGCCGGTGCCTCGTCGCACCGTGTTGGCCGTGGAAAAGGCGATGACATAGTCTCCCGAGCCGTTGCTCGCGTAGGAGCCGGTTCGCGACAGCCCCATGATTGCCCGGCCCGCCAGCCGCTCCAGGTTTCGGTCCGAGAGGGGCGCGTCCGTGGCCACCACGATCATGATGGAGCCCCACTCCTGGG
>CAYGKI010000207.1:0-2313 GCA_964350235.1 uncultured Gemmatimonadaceae bacterium
CGCCCAGGCCCCTTCGGGCGCGTTCGCGTACATCTCCCCGTTCGTGTTGAGGAAGTAGTTCATGAAGCCGTACCCGGCGTTGGCGGGCCCCGGCACCCGGGACTGCCGTACCCAGTCCCGGGATACGATCTCCGAATCTCCCCACCGTCCCTCGCGGAGCGTCAGCAGTCCCAGGCGGGCCTGATCGTACGCGTTGATGAACATCCCCCCGCCCCAGTGGCTTCCTCCACTGACGGCCTGAACCTGATGTCCGTTGAGGTTGATCCAGGAGTTGTCGTACCCGTGCCACTGCCACGTCGACGACGCACCGATGGGTGCCATCACATGCTCGTGGAGCACGTCCGGCAGGGGCTTGCGCCATACCGCGGTGGCCGCGAGCGCCAGCAGGTTCACGCGGGTGTCGTTGTACTCGTACACCGTACCGGGCTCATGGCGGGGTCGGGTCAGCCACGTGGACGGGTCCCGATCGGGTCGGTCGGCCCAGTCCGGCTTGGCCCACAGCGTGCCCTCCCAGTCGCTGGTCTGGCGCAGGAGGTGGTCCCAGGTGATCCCCCGGTTGTGCTCCGACTCGAAAAGGAGCTTCGGGCGGCGGCCGCTCTCGTCACCCGGCTCCCCGTCGCCGTGCTCCAGCACGATGGGCGGCATGTAGTCCCTCACCCGGTCGTCCACGCTGCGGATGATGCCACGGTCGACGGCGACGCCCACGGTGGTGGAAAGGAAGCTCTTGGCGACGCTGAACGTCTGGTCGACGCGCGCAGGCTCCCCCCACTCCGCCACGATGTACCCGTTCCGGATGATGAGCCCGGTCTGGGGCCCCCGGTCCGCGAACGGGCCGATGGCGTCTCCGCGGGGCTCCCTGCCGAACGTCATGTCGTGGTTGAGCGTCAGATCCCGGGGCGAGGTGGACTCGGACGCGACCGCGAAGTCGATGGCGTCCTGAAGCGCCACGGGGTCGAAGCCCATCGCGGCGGGATCCCGGCGCTCCCAGTCGGGATGCGGTCCCGGAAAGTAGTCCTGGGCCGCCACGGGATCGGGCGGACACGCGAACGCCACGAGCACGCCCGCCGCCACGAGGTGCAGGGGGCTCAAGCGCGCCCGGGGGCGCGACAAGGAGAAGCTCCTCGACATCGCTGGATCCTTCCTGTGGGGGTACGACGAGACGAACGGGACGCCTGAAAAGTACGATGGGGCCGGAGACGGTGCGACATGGGTTCGCATACGAACGCCCCCGACGCCGGGGAGCGTCGGAGGCGTCGCCTCGCGAATCCGTCGGCCACCCCTGTCGGGGGTGTCCGGACGGGCGGGATTCACCTGATGATGCGGTGCACCAGATCCATGTCCGGAGTGACCACCACCCGAACCGTCTCAGCGGGTCCGGGATTCAACGATGGCGTCGTCTCCAGCGGATGCGGCTCCGCCTCCACACCGATCTGCGGGAGGGGCGTGATGGGCTGCACCGCCAGTTGGTAGGATCCCGCGGACGTGCGCGCGCGCTCCGGAACCGAGAAATACTCCAGCTCCTGCCCGCCGACCCATCCGAGCATCACCCGCTCATCGGCCGAGCCGTGGTAAGCGAATACGCGAACCTCGCGGTTGGACTCGTTCATCACCGCGACCCCCATGGCCTCGCCGGGGAGCTGAGCCTGGGCCGCGTCGGGGGCCACGAGAAAAGCCATCAAGGCCGTAACGAGGGGTATGCCGAATCCGAGTCGCTTCATCTTGATCATGTTCGGTCCTCCAGTGTTTCGGGAACAGATCGTCCGCGCCGGCGGAGTCGGTGTCGATCCGCTCGGCCGGCGCACCATAAGAACGATGCAAGTTACGTTCCAGCAATGCTTTGCGTGATCGCTCCCAGCACAGTCCGAGGCAGGCCGAGCCGCACGTCGGGGATCGCATGACGCCCGCCCAGGGTACGCTTCTTGCGACCATCATGGGAAGACGGACGCACGGTCCGGCCGGGACCCGCCGGACCCCCCCGAGCATCCGCCCATTCCACTCCGAGACCCGTTTTGCTGGACGAGAAGATCCGCCGCGCGCGCATCCTCATCGTGGATGATGAGGACTCCAACGTCGAACTCCTACGCCGGATCCTCGAGCCAGCCGGGTACGAGCACGTCCACGACACGCGGGATCCGCGCGCGGTGGTCGATCTGCTGGACGAGCTCGATCCCGACCTCCTCCTCCTCGATCTGCTCATGCCGGGGATGGACGGCCACGAGGTCCTGGACGCGGTACGGAAGTCGACGCCCGACGACGCGTACCTCCCCGTGCTGGTCCTGACCTCGGACAACACGCGGGACGCCAAGCGTCGTG
>CAYGKI010000207.1:2323-6017 GCA_964350235.1 uncultured Gemmatimonadaceae bacterium
GCCCTCTCCGCGGGAGCTCAGGACTATCTGACCAAGCCGCTGAGTCCTTCGGAGGTCCGGGCCCGAGTGCGCAATCTCCTCGAGACGCGCATGCTGCACGAGGAGCTCCGCGCCAACAACGCACAGCTCGAGCGCCGGGTCCGGGAGCGCACCCTGGAGCTCGAGGACGCCCGCCTTCAGACCCTGGTCCGACTGGCGCGGGCGGCGGAGTACCGGGACGACGCCACCGGCCAGCACACGCGCCGCGTGGGACGCGGGGCCGCCCTGGTGGCGCAGGCCCTGGGTTGGTCTCCCGAGGAAGTGGAGATGATCCGGCTGGCGGCGCCCCTCCACGACGTCGGCAAGATCGGCATCCCGGACGGTATCCTGCTGAATGATGGGCCGCTCACGCCGACGGAGTTCGAGGTGATGAAGACCCATTGCTCCATCGGGGCGGACATCCTCTCGGGCACCGACGTGCCTTTGCTCAGCATGGCGGCGGCCATCGCGCTGAGCCACCACGAGCGGTGGGATGGCCGGGGATACCCGGCGGGGCTGACGGGCGAGGAGATCCCGCTCCCGGGTCGGATCGTCGCCGTCGTGGACACGTTCGACGCGCTGACCCATCCTCGGCCGTACAAGGAGGCATGGAGCGACGCCGATGCCCTGGAGGTCATCACGCGCGGCGCGGGCGACCGGTTCGACCCCGCCGTGGTCGAAGCCTTCCGGGCCACCCTCGCCGAACGGAACGGGGCCCCCGCCCCGCCGGTGCCACCGGCTCCCGCCGCGCCATGAAGCCACGACGCCACGAAGCTCCCTTCATGCGCGGCATGCGCCGGATGGCCGTCCTGCTCGCCGGCCTGACCGGGTGCGCCCCCATGGGCTCCACCGCGGGAGCCGGCCCTGCGGCACCGTCTCCGGAATCGGAGCTTCAGGCTGGGGCATCCGCCCTGGAGGCCGACGACTTCGATGCCGCCGCCCTTCACCTCGGGCCCCTGTGGGAGGGATGTCTCGACGACGAGGCCCACGTCCGGGGGGCGCTCCTCGGGGCCGTGGCCGCGCTGGACCCGGCCAACCCCGATGGGTCCGCCGACCGGGCCGCCGAGCTGGCGGCACGCGTCCTCCGGTCCACCCCGCACGGTGATCCCGCCTTCGCGCACGCCAGGGCCCTGTACAGGCTCGCGCTGGACCTGGGGGGCGCCGCGGTGACGCCGGCCGCGGTGGAGTCCTGCGGGGACGTGCCCATGCACGTGGAGCCGTTGCCGGATTTCCGCGGGCCCACCACGGCCGCCCGCCTGAGGGCGCTGGCCGACACCCTGGCGGCGCGGTCGGACACGCTGGCCGCCCGCTCCGAAGCGCTGGCCGCCCAGACGGACTCGCTGGATCGAGCGAGGGCCAGAGTAGTGGAGGCGGAGCGACGCGCCGCGGCGCTGGAGCACGAGTTGCAGCGCATACGGCAGCTCCTGCGAGGGGGCGCCGAGCCCCCGCCATGACCGTTCGCTCGAGACTCCTGGCCGGATTCGGAGTCGCCATCGCCATCGTTCTGCTTCCGGCGCTCTTCGCCGCCGAGCGCCTGGCCGAGCTCCAGGACCTGGTGGTGGAGGGGCGGAGCCGTCAGGCCGATGCCCTGGTGAGCGTCGGCAGCCTGCGCACGGCCCTGGCCGACCTGGATCGGTTCCAGCGCGGCTACGTGGCCACCGGCGACGTGGCGCTGGGGGCCGAGGCGCGCGACGCCCTCGCCACCATCCGGATGGAGCACGATGCCCTCGCCGGCTCGACGTACGTAGGTTCCATGGACCGGCTCTCTCCTCTCGTCACCGAGCTCGGACGCGCAGCCACGGAGGTGGAGCGTGCCGTGGGGGAAGGCGCGTTCGACCTGGCGACCGGCGCGGTCCTTCGCCTGGACGGCGTCCTGGCCGATACCGAGACCGCCCTCGCCGCGGTGGCCGACTCCATCGCGTCGGTGACGCGCAGGGACCTGGAGCGGGCCGCCGCGCTCAGCGCCGCGTCCCGACGCGCCACGCTCCTCGGCGCCGTGCTGGCGCTGCTCATCGCCTTCGTCATGGCGACGTGGGCTTCGGCATCGCTGGTGGCGCCGCTACGCCGATTGGGTAACGCCATGGCTCGCGTGACCGCCGGAGACCTCACGCCTGCGGACGATCTCCCCACGGACCGTAGCGACGAGATCGGGGAGCTGACGTCCTCCTTCCGGGTCATGTCCGAGCGACTGGCGGACCTGGATCGCCTCAAGGCGGAGTTCATCGGTGTGGCGAGCCACGAACTGAAGACGCCCATCAACGCCATCCACGGATACGCGGAGCTCATTCAGGAGGAGTACGGCCGACAGGCGCCCGAGGAGTACGGGCGCATGGTGGACGGCATCGCGGAACAGGCCCGGGTCATGGCCCGGCTGGTGGATCGGCTCATGGACTTGAGTCGCCTGGAGACCGGGTCGTACCACGTGCAGCCCGAGACCGTGCATGTGGAGGACCTGGTCACCGGAGTCCTCCGTGCCTTCGAGATCCTGGCCCGGCAACGCGCGGTCCGCCTGGACGCGACCATCCGGCCCGACGCGCCCGAGACCATCGTGCTGGACCTGGACCTCATCCGGGACGAGGTGCTGGGGAACCTGGTGGCCAACGCCCTGCGCTATACGCCGGCCGGAGGCTCGGTGCGCCTGGAGGTGGGCCCCGCCGCCCATGGCGGCGCGGTGTTCACGGTGAGCGACACGGGTCCCGGAGTCCCGGAGAGCGAGCGCGAGATGATCTTCCGCAAGTACTACCGTGGTGAGTCGGACGCACCCGGTACGGGGCTGGGCCTGGCCATCGCCCGTGAGACGGTGCTGATCCACGGGGGGACCATCACGCTCCTGCCCAAGGCCGGCGACAGCGGCGCGGCCTTCCAGGTCGTTCTGCCGCCCTTCCCGCCAGGATCCGGGCCGGCGCCCGGGTGAGGGCAGGACGAGACGACGGGAAATACGACGACCCCGGGCTCCGATCCGGAGCCCGGGGTCGAGGGAAGGGAGAGAGCCCGGAGCGCCGTCAGGCGTCCTTGCCCGACTCCACCGGCTTGGCGCTCAGCGTCGCCTTCACCAGGTCACGGTTCAGCTGGGCGATGTAGTCGATGCTGATCCCCTTCGGGCAGGCCACCTCGCACGCGCCGTGGTTCGTGCAGTTCCCGAAGCCCTCGTCGTCGTGCTGCTCCACCATGGACAGCACACGCCCATACCGCTCGGGCTGACCCTGGGGCACGCTGGCCAGGTGCGCCACCTTGGCCGCGGTGAACAGCATGGCCGAAGCGTTGGGACAGGCCGCCACGCAAGCGCCGCAGCCGATGCACGTGGCTGCGTCGAAGGCCGCGTCCGCCTTGTCCTTCTCGATGGGCATGGCGTTGCCGTCGGGTGCGCTCCCGGTGCGTACGGAGATGTAGCCACCCGACGCGATGATCCGGTCGAAGCCCCCCCGGTCCACCACCAGGTCCTTGATGACCGGGAAAGCGGTGGCCCGCCAGGGCTCGATCCACACTTCGTCGCCGTCCTTGAAGGACCGCATGTGGAGCTGACAGGCGGTGGTGAGGGAGCGGGGCCCGTGCGGGACGCCGTTGATCATCATGCCACACGACCCACAGATGCCTTCACGGCAATCTTGGTCGAAGGCGATGAGCTCCTTGCCGTCCATGGTGAGGCGCTCGTTCACCACGTCGAGCAGCTCCAGGA
>CAYGKI010000208.1:0-2439 GCA_964350235.1 uncultured Gemmatimonadaceae bacterium
CGGCAGCGCGGTCGCGCTGGTCTTCGGTCGTGATGTCCTGACGCACGAGGATCGCCGCTTGCAAGATCGGGACCTCGACCACGGCGCGGGTCCGAACCGGCATGCCACGCCTACCACGGCCCCTCGGGCACCGATCGTGGACAACCGTCCCAACGTGCCCGAAACTTGCAATCAGACCGGTCGCCCGAGATGGGCATAGGCATTCGGTGCGGATTCCCCGACCCAACGTAGGTAGCGCGTGCGAACTCCACAGGTGCGATCGGTCGCTTTGATGCTCGAGTCCGATGGACCCGGCGGCGCCGAGGTCTTTCTCTTGCATTCTGCCGAAGAACTGCGAAATCGCGGGTACGACGTCGTGCCGGTCCTCCCGTCCTGGAAGACCGGCTGGCTCGGCGCCCGATTCAGGGAGAAGGGGTTCGACCCCGTGGACTTCACCCTGGAGCGCCCCATCGATCCCGTCGGCCTGAGGGGGCTCATGGAGTCCCTTCAGGACAGACAGGTGGATGTCGTGCACAGCCACGAGTTCACCATGGCCATCTATGGCACCCTGGCGAGCCGCTTCCTGAAGAAGCGCCACGTCATCACCATGCACGGAAACCAGTGGGTCATGGACGCACGCCGCCGTCGCGTGGCGCTCAGATGGGCCTTCAAGGCTTCTGACGCCACGGTGGCCGTGTCCGAGGACACGCGGGTCCACCTCATCGAGAACACCGGTGTACCCGAAGGACTGGTCACCACCATTCCCAACGGGATCCCCGAGCCCTCGGCGTCCACGGAGGGACCCGTCCGTGAGTTCGGGATCGGTGCCGACGAAGTGGTTCTTCTCGCCGTGGGCAACCTCACGGAGCGCAAGGGCCATATCGTTCTGCTCCGCGCGTTGCGCCGGATCACCGAGGGAGGATGCTCCGTGCCGTGGAGGCTCATCGTGGCCGGAGAGGGCCCGGAGAGGGAGCGTCTCGAAGCCTTCGCTCGGGAGTCGAATCTCCAGGACCGCATCCACCTGCCGGGCCACAGGTCGGACGTGGATGCCTTGCAGGCCACGGCTCAGGTGACGGTCATGCCCTCTTTGTGGGAGGGGCTGCCGCTGGCGGTTCTCGAAGGGATGTTCGCGGGGAACGCCATCATCGGGTCCAGCGCCTCCGGAATCCCCGAGGCCGTTCGGGACGAGGTGGATGGCTACCTCGTCCCCCCGGGGGACGACCAGGCGCTCGCGACGGTCATTCGTCGGGTTCTGGAGGACGACGCGCTGCGCCGGCGCCTCGGTGCTTCGGCGCGGGAGCGTGCGTTGGACCGCTTCTCCATTCGACGGATGATGGACGACTACGAACGGCTGTACCTCGGGGCGGGGGCCCAGGCTTGACCGAAAACGACACGTCCACGGCGACCGAGCAGCGGGCGTCCTCGGACCGGATGTTTCGTGGAATAGGGAAGCACGCCCTCATCTACGCGGTGGGCATGGTGATGTCCCGCGCCGTGTCGTTCGTGATG
This sequence comes from uncultured Gemmatimonadaceae bacterium, assembly GCA_964350235.1. Taxonomy (GTDB): domain Bacteria; phylum Gemmatimonadota; class Gemmatimonadetes; order Longimicrobiales; family Gaopeijiaceae; genus JAWLHJ01. The sequence continues at coordinate 1,489 of CAYGKI010000208.1, forward strand.
CTTCCCATCTACACGCGCTACCTGACGCCCGCCGACTACGGCGTCATGGCGCTCGTGGAGATGACGCTGGACTTCATCGCCATCATCGGGGGCGGGAACCTCGCCCTGGGTGTGTTCCGGTTCTACCACAAGACCGAGGAAGAGAGCGAGAAGCGGGAGGTGGTATCCACCAGCTTCATGCTGGTCGGGATTCTCTACTTCGTCGTGGGCGCCGCGGTGTTCGCGTCGGCGGGCGTCATGTCGAATCTCCTGTTCGGGAGTGACGCCCAGGTCACCGTGATCAGGGTGGCGGCGCTCAACCTGGCCGCGGGATCGCTGATGATCGTTCCCATGACCTATGCCCGGGTCAAGGACCGCTCGGTGCTGTTCGTCGGCGCCAACATGGTCAAGCTCTTCCTGGCCGTGGGGCTCAACATCCTTTTCATCGTGGTGATGGGTCTCGGCGTCGTGGGGATCTTCCTGAGCTCTCTCATCGCCAGCAGCGTGGTGGGCCTCGCCCTGGTGGTGTGGCTGTGGAAGCACGTGGGACGCCGACCGTCGACGCGATGGACGCGCAACCTCCTCCGTTACGGCGTCCCGCTCATGGGCATGCAGGTGGCGACGTTCATCGCCACGTTCTCCGACCGGTACTTCCTGCAGGCGGCCGGCGACGAGGCCGTGGTGGGTCTGTACAGCCTGGCGTACCAGTTCGGCTTCCTGATGGTGATGATCGGCCTCACCCCCATGGAGATGGTATGGGGGCCCAAGCGCTTCGAGATCGCCAAGCGCGACGACAAGGATCAGCTCCTGGCTCGGGGCTTCACGCTGCTCAACGTGCTGATGTTCATGTCCGGCGTCGGCATCACGCTGTTCGTGGCGGACGTGCTCCGCATCATGTCGACGGAGGCCTTCCATTCCGCGGCCGCGGTGGTTCCGGTGATCCTGGTGGCTTACGTCTTCCAGGCGTGGGCG
>CAYGKI010000208.1:2505-6013 GCA_964350235.1 uncultured Gemmatimonadaceae bacterium
ATCCCGCCCTTCCTCGAGTGGGGCGCGGCGACCGCCACCGTGATCTCTTTCTCGACGAGGTACGTGCTGACCTACCGGGTGTCACAGCGACTGTGGCCCGTGGTCTACGAGTGGCGGCCGGTCCTGCTCCTGGCTGCCTGGAGCGTGATGGTGGGGGGGGGCGCGCTGCTGCTCCCTCGGATGGGCCTCGTCGAGTCGTTGGCACTCCGGACGCTGCTCTTCGGTGTCTTCGTGGGCGGCGTATGGGCCTTGCCGGTCATGGAGCCCTCGGACAAGGCCGCGGTCCGGGAGCTGCTGGGAAGGGTTCGACGCTACGCTTCAGGCTGAGGCTCGGGTAGGCCGGGTCCGCTTCGGAAGGGGGCGCGCGTGGTCAGCGCGAGCGGCGCCCGGGAAGGGCGGCGCGCAGCGCGATGGAGAGGCTCCGTAGCGGCCGGTGGCCGAGGCGACAAGCGCGAAGTGCATGGCGCACCGCGGCACGGCGGTGGCCCTTGGCGTAGAGGTCGTAGGCCACGGTGAAGTGACGCCTGCCCATGATCTGCTTCCGCTCCGCTGAGCTCAGCCTGTCCCGCAGCCGGGCCACATGGCGTCCGATCATGGGGAGCACCATGTCCGCGTCCGCCGTGGGATGGCTTCGCATGAGGCTGTCGCCGAGCTGGTGGGTGCGTACGAGGACATGCGGCGATACCTCGACGTCGCCCCGCTCGGCCAGGCGAATCCAGAGATCCAGATCCTCGCCGATGGTGAGATCCGGGTCGAAGCCACCCACGTCCAGGATGTCCGCTCGCCGGGCGAACACCGTGGGCGTGGGAATGAAGTTCTCCTGGAGCAACGCCTTCCAGGCCAGGGGTCCCGGGGTGGGCGGGCAACGTTCGTGCATGCGAACGGGCTCGCCCTGCAGCCGCATCGCCTGGGTGTCGCAGGAAACCAGGACACACGAAGGATTCGCCGCCATCAAAGAGGCCTGCCGTTCGAGCTTCTCCGGCAGCCACTCGTCGTCGGCGTCGAGAAATGCGATGTGGGTGCCCGAAGCTACGGCGACACCCCGATTCCGGGCCTCGGCGGCGCCTACGTTCTCAGCCAGCGCCTCGATCACGAGCGACGGGTCGCCGTGGTCACGCAAGACCTCCAGGGTGCCGTCGGTGCTGGCGTCGTCCACCACCACCACTTCGTGGGCGGCGAGGGTTTGAGCCCGCACCGACGCGAGCGCGCGCCGGATGGTGCGTTCGGCGTTGAACGCCGGAATGACCACGGAGATCCGAAAACCTCCGTGGTCGCCCGTTGCCGGAGAGGCCCCGCCAGACGCGCGCAGAGCTTTCCTAGAAGATCGTATAGATGAACGGGGCCAGCGCCGAACCCTGCGCGAAGACCAGCAGAGCGCCCACGGTCATCAGCACGACGATGATGGGAAGCAGCCAGAACTTCTTCCGCTCCCGCATGAAGGCCCACAGCTCTTTGAACAAGCTCATAGATCAGAATCCTCGAAAGAACGTCAGAACTGCCGGGCCAGGTCGCTACGCCGCTTGCCTTCCGGACGCTCCACCCAGAAGGAGCCCCCGGTATCCTCCCGGTCCAGGGGCTTGTGGCCGAACGCCCTCATGACCAGTCCGATGGGCGCCATGACCAGGAAGTAGGTCACGCCCATGAAGATGGGGGTCGTCACCTTGGACAGAAGGTGCGCGAACCCCATCCAGGCCCGGTAGACCGGCCCCAGCTTGCCGGGAATGACCAAGCCCGCCACCAAGAGCACGCTACCGACGACGCCGAACCCGGTGGAGACGGGGGTGTGCCCACGCCACCATACGATGCCCGCCAGGACGAGGAACGCGGTTCCTACCGGGAACGCGAACTTCCGTCCTTCCGCGGGGGTCAGTCGAGCTGGAATTCCTGTCTCCAATCTCCCTCCTCGGTCCACTCGGGCTGGTCATCCTTCGCGAGAATGAAGTCGCCGACCACGAGATAGTCGATGTGCGTGCGCATGAAGCAACGGTACGCGTCCTCCGGCGTGCAAACGATGGGCTCGCCGCGGACGTTGAACGACGTGTTGACCAGGACCGGGCAGCCGGTGATCTCGTCGAACGCCTTGATGAGATCGTAATAGTCCTGGTTGGTTTCCCTTTCCACCGTCTGGATTCGGGCCGAGTAGTCGATGTGCGTGACGGCCGGGATGTCCGAGCGGGGGACGTTGAGCTGCTCGATGCCCCAGAGCTTCTTGTGGTCCTCGGACATGGGGATCTGGCGCTCCTCTTTGACCGGGGCCACCAGAAGCATGTACGGGGACTCCGAGTCCAGCTCGAAGTAGTCCTGGACCCTCTCCCGGAGCACGCTCGGCGCGAATGGCCTGAAGCTCTCGCGGAACTTGATCTTCAGGTTCATGTCCGACTGCATGCTCATGCTTCTCGGGTCACCGAGGATGCTGCGGGCGCCCAGAGCCCGGGGACCGAACTCGTTGCGGCCGTTGTGCCATCCCACGATAGCACCCTGGGAGAGTACCTCCGCGGTGCGCCGGGTGAGAGTCTCACGATCGAGGCGCTGGTACTTCGCTCCGAGCCGGTCCAGGCGTCGCTGGATATCGTCCGGTCCGAATCCCGGCCCAAGATAGCTTCCCTTCATGGTGTCCCGACCGGGGGTCACCTTCCGAGGCTTGTTCAGGTGCCGATGCCAGATGAGCTGCGCCACACCCAGGCTGCCGCCGGCATCGCCGGCGGCCGGCTGGATCCAGAGGTTCTCGAACGGCCCCTCACGCAGGATGCGACCGTTCCCCACGCAGTTGAGGGCCACACCGCCGGCCAGACACAGGTTCTTCAGCCCGGTTTCCTTATGGATGGTCCGCGTCATTCGGAGCATCACCTCTTCGCAGACATCCTGGACCGACCTGGCCAGATCCATCTCCCGCTGGGTGAGGCGCGACTCGGGCTGCCGGGGCGGCGCTCCGAACAGCTCGTCGAAGGCCTTGCTGGTCATCGTGAGCCCGGACAGGTAGTTGAAGTACTTCTGGTTCATGGCGAACGACCCGTCTTCCTTCAGGTCGATGAGCTCGCTCATGATCAGGTCCACGTACTTGGGCTCACCGTAGGGCGCCAGCCCCATCACCTTGTACTCGCCGGAATTCACCTTGAAGCCCGTGTAGTACGTGAACGCCGAGTACAGGAGGCCCAGGGAGTCCGGCCACTGCAGCTCCTTGAAGATCTCCAGGTCGTTGTCACGTCCCACGCCCATGGAGGCGGTGGCCCACTCGCCCACGCCGTCCATGGTGAGCACTGCGGCTTCCTGGAAGGGCGACGGGAAGAAGGCGCTGGCGGCGTGCGACTCGTGGTGCTCGCTGAAGAGGATGCTGCCCTCGTACTCCAGGGGCTCCCGCACCTCTCGCTCCATGAAGAGCTTCTCTTTCACCCAGAGGGGTCCGGCCATCAAGCAGGAGCGAAACCCCTTGGGGACCACGCCGAGGTCGGTCTCGAGGATTCGCTCGAACTTGAGCAGCGGCTTGTCGTAGAAGCCGACGTAGTCGACA
>CAYGKI010000209.1:0-6000 GCA_964350235.1 uncultured Gemmatimonadaceae bacterium
CGGCTCGAAGAAGCCATTCTGCGTGGTGTGGTGGAACTGGTACGGGGCGCCCCCCGCTGGCCCACCCTGTCCATGGAGATGTTCGAGCGGGATGTCCAGTACGTCCTCGACGAGTATCTCGCGGGGGTCATCACCGAGACCCACTTCCTCGACAGCGCCCGGCCCTGGGACGACTACGCGGTCCGTTACCGGCCGCTCGTGGAGCTCGCTAGGGAGGAAGGGTTCCCCGTGGTGGCCGCCAACGCGCCGCGCAGGTACGTGAACCGGGTGACCCGGGAGGGCCCCGACGCGCTGGCGGACCTGGGACCGCTGGCGCGATTCTACATGCCGCCGCTTCCCTACCCGGGCCCGTCGGCGGCCTATCGGGCCCAGTGGGACGCCATCATGGCCGAGGCCATGGCCGCCATGCCCGAGGGGCACGGCGATGCCCCGTCGTCCCGGACCTACGCCGGAAGTGAGAACGCTCTCCAGGCGCAGGCCCTGTGGGATGCCGCCATGGGCGATGCCATCGCACGAGCACTCGACGTGGCGCCCGGGGCGGTCGTCGTGCACTTCGCCGGCTCCTTCCACGTGGAGCGCGACACGGGCATTCCCGAGCGCATCGCGGGGTACCGCCCGGGAACGCGCGTGACGACGGTGGTGATGACCGCGCCGGAAGAGGGGGGGCTGGAGTGGAGCGCCGACGCCCACGAAGGGCTCGGCGACTTCGTCATCCTGACGCGCTGACGCCCCGGTGGGCGGTGCTCGGAGCGATCAGTTCCAGAGCGGGAAGTTCACGCCCAGGCTGATGGTCCTGGGGTCGTAATCGTCGTCGGGCAGGAAGATCCAGCGGAACTCCACCTGCGTCCCCAGGAGACCGGGACCTCCACCCTTCACGCCCACCACGGCTCCGAAGCCGGCCTTGGTTTCCCGGCCGGCACCCGGCTCGTCGGTGAAGAGCGAGTTGCGGAGCGCCAGGCCACCTCCCACGTACGGCCCGCCACGGCGCCCACCCGAGACGTAGAGGGCGTCGAGATGGAAGCCGGAGTCGCGAAGGCCCGTCAGGAAGGTGATGTCCCCGCCCGGCATCAACTCGACCCTTCCGTCGGGAAGCATGGGAATGCGCAGCTGCGCGCCGATCACCTCCCCACGGGCCGCTTGATCGTAGCCCAGGCGAACCCCGACGGCGGCCGGGGCCCAGCCGGCCGTGGCGCCGGGCTGGCCCGGCTGCTGCGCCTGGGCGACCGCCGGGGCCATGCATGCGACGAGCACGGCGAGGCCCCATGACACCAGGACCGTGCTGGTCCGTGGTACGAGGCCTCGCCGTGCTGCTCGCGAGGCGGCTGGGGTCAGGCGCCCAACCTCCGGCTCGCCACGGCCCTCAGGACGTCCGCCGACGTGACGATACCGGCCAGCCGCCGAGCCTCCACCACGACGGCGCGATGAATTCGGCCGCGTACCAGGAATTCGCATAGATCCGTCACCGGGGTGCCCGGCTCCACGGTGAACGTGGCCGGGGTCATGATCTCTTCCACCGGAGTGGTGTCGAGACGACTCTCTGGAAGCTCGGCGAGGAGCCCCCGGTCGGTCAACGGCGAATCCTCGGGGAGGAAGAAGCCATAGGGGTCTTCCTCCAACGGCTCTTCCGACTCGTCCACCGACGCGTCGGTGGGCACGGCACGCTCGCCCAGGCGGAGGGCCGAGCTCACGAGCTGGACGTCCGCGTCCTCCGCGGCCAACCGGACCAGATCGGTGGAGGACACCACGCCGACGAGCTGGCCGGCCCCATCCAGCACCGGTACGCCGCTGATCTGCTCGTCGGCGAGGAGGCGCGCCACGTCCCTGGCGGTGGCGTCCGCCCTGATGGTCGCCACGTCCGTCGTCATGATGTCTCTCACGTACAGCATGTTCGCTCCTCTCTCAGGGGAACGAGGAACCGTGTCAGTCCTTCCCGTCTACGGGACGGTAGAGGAGCAGCGGGAGATGGGTGCCGCGGAGCACCTTGTCGGCCGTGCTGCCGAGCAGGGCCCGGGTCAATCCCTTCCGTCCGTGGGTGGCCATGGCGATGCCGCTGCATTCCACCGCGTCGGCCTCGAGGAGGATGCCGTGCCCCGCCTGGGCGTCCACGGTGATGGACGTGGTCACGCGGAGTCCCCGCTTCCGCATCCTCTCGGCGTGGGCTTCCAGGTATTCGGCGGCGCGCTCCTTGGCCTCGTCCAGGACCGCCTGGTTCATCTGGGCGGTGTGCGGGAGATAGGGAGAGGCAAGGTCGACGGGGTAGGCGACCACCCTGGTCAGGTGGTAGGCCGATCCGAACAGCTCCCCGAACTCCGTGGCGTGGGCCAGGGCCGATTCGGACAGCTCGGACCCGTCCAGCGGTACCAGCAAGCTGTCGAACGCGGCCGGGGCGTCCAGCGCCGGATGGTCGTCCTCGTCCGGCTTCACCAGGAGGACCGGTCGATCCGTGTTGCGCACGAAGCGGTCCGCCACGCTGCCCAGCCACACGCGGGACACGGCGCCTCGTCCGTGGGACGCCATGACCACCAGGTCCGCGTCCTTCTTGCCGGCCTCGGCCTGGAGGGCGTCCACCACGTGACCGGTGAGGACCTCCGAGGTCACCGCCCCGCCGGCCCGGCTGGCCACCTCCTCGGTCAGCTTGGCCAGGTACTCGCGTGTCCACTCCTCGGCCGCGGTGCTCCAGTCCTCGTAGGCGAAGGCCGGGACCGGCTCTATGACCGTGACGAGGTGGAGGGGGGCGCCCGTCTTCCGGCTCAGCGTGAGGGCCAGCGGGAGGGCCGTCTCGGCGAACTTGGATCCGTCCAATGGGACCATGATCTGTTTGTACACGCTCTCTCCTCGTCCTTGGGGGTGCGGTTACGGGGGTCGGACACCTCCCCATGGTAACCGCTGACCACCTGTCGTCACATCACCACTGCTTACATTCTGTGGGTCCGGCGGTATCGGCGCTGTCGGGGAACGACCGGGTGGGCGGGTAGGGTATTTCGCCACATCCGTTTCGCCATTCCGGAGGAAAGGCCCGTTTGACCACGCTCGAGGATTACCATGCCATGTGCATGGCGGCGCCCGATGGCTACCTGGTGGTGGACGCCGAAGGCGTGATCCGAGACGCCAATCCAAAGGCGGAGCAGCTCTTCGGGTGGGGTCGCGACGAGCTCGTGGGGTCGCCTGTGGAGATGCTCGTCCCTCAGGCGCTGCGCGCCCGGCATCGACACCACCGCGGTACGTTCATGGGGCATCCGCGCGACCGCCCCATGGGCGTCGGCCTGGACCTGCTGGGCGAGAGGAAGGACGGCTCGACGTTTCCGGTAGAGATCAGCCTGAGCCCCTGGAAGAGCACTTCCGAGGAGGAACAGCGTGTGATCTGCGCCATCCGGGACGTCAGTGACCACAAGCGCCTCCGCGACTTCTCGGCGGGCGCGCTTCGCGCCACCGAGGACGAGCGCCGACGCATCGCCCGGGAGTTGCACGACGACACGGCACAGCGCCTTGCGACGCTGATCCTGCGTGTGCGCCTCCTGGCCGACGAGGACGACCCCGGCGCCCGACGCAGCCTGGTGGAGGAGATCCGCGAGGAGATCGTGGAGACCGCCGAGGACGTGAAGCGGATCGCTCGTGGGCTGCGCCCGCCCGAGCTGGAGGAGGTGGGACTCGCGCCGGCGGTGATGGCCCATCTCCGGACGCTCAAGGAACGCCTCGCCTTCGATGTCGACGTCCACGACGTGGACCCCTATCTCGATCTCACCGGGAAGCTGGCCGTGTATCGGATCATCCAGGAGGCGCTCTCCAACGCCCGTCGACACGCCGACGCCGGGCGCACCCGGCTTCGCCTGGGGGTGGCCGAGGGTGCGGTGGTCGCCGAGGTACGGGACGACGGCAGGGGATTCGATCCCTCGTCCACCATGCAGCTCGACCGCGGCCTGGGGCTCACGGGCATGAGGGAGCGGGCCGCCATGATCGGGGGAACCCTGTCCATCGAGAGCATGCCGGGGGGCGGCACCACCGTGCGGGCCTCCATCCCCTTCCAGACGCCCGATACCTCGGAGCCGAACCCATGACTGGCCCTATGGAAATTCTCCTGGTGGACGACCACCGGATGTTCCGCGCGGGGATCAAGGCCCTCATCGAGGCGGAGGGCCGGATGAAGGTGGTGGGGGAGGCCGGGTCCGGAGAGGAAGCCGTGGAGCAGGTTCGGGCGCTCAAGCCCGACGTGGTGGTGATGGACCTTTCCATGCCGGGCACCAACGGGCTGGAGGCCACCCGCCGTATCGCGGCGCTGGGCCTGGATACCAAGGTGCTGGTGCTCACGGTCCACGCCGAAGAGGAGTACCTGGTCCCCGTGGTGGAGGCGGGGGCGAGCGGATATCTGACCAAGACCAGCGCGGACACGGACCTCCTGGAAGCGCTGCGCGTGGTCGCCCGCGGTCAGGTCTTCATGCCGCCCAAGGCCACCACGCTCCTCCTCCAGCGCTACAAGGAGCGGGACGACCGCCAGGAAGGCGGGGGAGGCCTCCACCAGCTGAGCCCCAGGGAACGGGAGGTGCTCGCCCTCACCGCCGAAGGGTTCAGCTCAAGGGAGATCGGCGAGAAGCTCTTCATCAGCCCCAAGACGGTCGACACGTACCGCTCGCGGATCATGGACAAGCTGGGCCTGGGTCACCGGAGCGAGCTGGTGCGCTTCGCTCTGGAGGTGGGCCTGCTCAAGCGCGTCTGACGCCCGGACCGCTCCGCGCGGACCGGGGGATCGCTGGACGACCCGCCGGCACTCCGGTCCTCAGTGCCCGTGGGCCCTGGCGCCGGATCCACCGGTGGCCCGGCGCACGGCGGCGAGCAGGCCGTAGAGCGTGAACGGGCGTCCGAGGCGCTGGCGGCGATAGTCCCCCGCCGCGCCCGCCACCAGCGATTCGGGGTCGAAGGCGTCGGGCCCCACCACGATGGACGGTACGTCCGGGAACGCGTCGTGGATCTCCCGCATGATGTCCCATCCGTCCGCGCCGTCGGCGCTGCGGGGGTCGGCGAGGACCAGATCGACCTCGATACGACGCATGAGGGCGAACGCCTCCTCCGCGTCCGCTGCCACCCTCACCCTGTAGCCGTCCTGCCTCAGCCCGTCTTCGAGCATGCCCCTCAGCTCGGGAGCGCTCTCGAGGATCAGGACCAGGGGAGATACGCGCGAAGGCGGAGGCGGCGCCCGCATGGTCTCACGTCAGCGAGGGTCCACGTCCGCGAAGACGCTGGCGGAGCCATCGTGTCCGAAGGCCAGCACCTGATACGGCTCCGGGTTGGGACCTTCCATGCCCGGCGAGCCGATGGGCATGCCCGGGACCGCGATTCCGGCGATGTCGGGCCGCTCCGTGACCAGGCGGGCCACGTGCTCCGCCGGCACGTGTCCCTCGACGATGTATCCATCGACGATGGCCGTGTGACACGAGCTCATGGCAGTGGGCACTCCGGCATCCAGCTTGACGCTCATGAGATCCCTCACGTCCCGCGCGTCCACCGTGAAGCCCGCTTCCCGGAGGTGCTCCACCCACCCGTTGCAACAGCCGCACGTGGGGGTCTTGTACACCATGACGGTGGGCATGTCCTGGGACACCGTGTACGCGGTCTGGTCCTCGACCTGGCCGGCTTCGCCGGTGCCGCAGGCCGCGAGCAGGACGATGGCGGGAATCAGACGGGTCCAGGGCTTCATCGACGGGCTCCGGGCGGGAAGAGTGAGCGCTTGGTGGTTCTCTCAGTATACGGAAAGCGCCGGAAAGATCCTACGAGCCCTCCCGGCCTCCGAGCATGTCGAGTGTCGCGGTCAACCACATGGTTCCGTGGAGGGGAACGGACACGGCAGCGGTGGCCAGGGGGAGGGCCACGGGATCGGAGAAGGCGTAGGGCACGAAGGTGAGGGTCCAGAACACGGTCCCGAACAGCGCCATGGCCGCCAGGATGCGGCTCTCCGCGTTCAGCCAGGCCAGGAGCCCGGGCACCACGCCGGCGAACACATAGAAGAGT
>CAYGKI010000210.1:0-447 GCA_964350235.1 uncultured Gemmatimonadaceae bacterium
GAGTACCACCTTGCCCGGGCGGCCGCCCTGGCGCCCGACGACGCGGTGAACCATCTCGAGCTGGGCCTGACCCTGCGCGACCGAGGCCGTGTCGAGGAGGCGCGAGCAGCCTTCCAACGCGCCCTCGAGGTGCCTGGAGATCGCCCCGTCGACCGCGCTCCCAGAGCACGCGCGCAGGCGCTTCTCGACGAGGGCTGATACAGCCACCCATGGGCTCCGTCACCGGGCGCGACCCGAGGCCCGAGCAGGCGCCCTCAGGGCTCGGGGGTCTCTCCCGCGAGCGCGGCCTCGATTGTGGCGATATCGATCCTGGTCATCGTCATCATCGCATCGAAGGCGCGCTTGGCGGCGGCCCGGTCCGGATGGGTCGTGGCTTTCATGAGGACCCGTGGGGTGATCTGCCAGGAGATCCCCCACCGGTCCTTGCACCAGCCGCACGCGCTCTCC
>CAYGKI010000210.1:457-5983 GCA_964350235.1 uncultured Gemmatimonadaceae bacterium
GTCCGCCGTTCCCCACCACGGCGTCCCATAGACGGTCCGTCTCCGCCTGGTCGTCAGTGTACACCTGGATGGAGAACGCCTCGTCGGGCGTGAAAGCCGGTCCGCCGTTCAACCCGAGACACGGGATGCCGCAGACGGTGAACTCCACCGTGAGGACGTCGCCTTCCGTGCCGCTGGGGAAATCACCCGGCGCGCGGTGGACCGCCCCGATCTTGCTGTCGGGGAAGGTCTCGGCGTAGAACCGGGCGGCCTCTTCGGCCCCTCCATCGTACCAAAGGCAAATCGCAGCCTTCTTGCTCATGTTCGTCTCCTCCGGTTGGATCTTGGGGTCCTGAGGTTCGTCGCTGGCGGCAGAAGGAGCAGGATCATTCTCGAGAGCATGTGTCCCCTCTACGACCTCGTGTGCGCGGCCCGGCGCGCCCTGACCACCCGCCAGACGAGCGCCAGCCACCCCAGAATGGAGCCTACGAGCAGCGTCGAAAAGCCCACCACCACCCACCACACACCGGGCGCCGCGTCCGGCCAGGTGGGAAGCGGCGGCGGCGACACCGCAGGTATCGACGGAACGAACACGGCCTCGTGGATCAGCCCGTCCCGGGTGGCCACCCGCAACGTGATCTCCTGGCCGGACGCGAGGTTCGCCCGGGCCCTGGGCCTGGAAGCCGGCCCCGCCAGCCGCGCGATGGATCCGTCGGACGTCAGAACCTCGGCCTGCGCGTAGTTCGGAAGGCCCGACCCGAGGAAGCGCGCGGCCAGGGTCACGGTCCCCGGCGCGGCACAAGGCATCTCGCAATCGACCCTGACCTCGTAGGGCCCCACATCCACCGCTCCGATGGACACCGGCGGCCCGTTCGGTGGCGCGTACCCGCGAATGCCTTCCAGCGTGGCTACGCCCACGACCCCGAGGTAGCCCAGGGTCACGGCCACAGCCACGGGGGCGCCCCTGAGCAGGGGGGACGGCCCCTTTCGGGCCGTGACCGATCGTACGACCCAGACGTACATCCCCGACAGGATGGAGAAGCTGAGGAGCAGGCCGAGGACGAACCAGAGGATCTGCGTGCCGAGCCCTCCGAAGTAGCCGAAGTGGATGGGGTCCACGGCATCCGTGAGGAACGGCACCAGGCCCAGGTCGGACGTGCGCTGAACGTCCAGGACTTCCCCGGTGAAGGGATGGAGATGCAGCTGGTCGGACCGGTCGCGGGTCAGAGGGTTGCCGGCCTGCCCGTCCACATACACGGCCTGTCCCGGAGCCTGGGGCGGCCGGTAGCTGCGGACGTCGAGATCCGGATACGCCTGTCGGGCGAGTTCCACGTAGCGGCCGGCGGGGAGCAGATCCGGCTGAGGGCCGAACGCGTCCAGCCCCGCGGGGTCCACCTGCGCCATGGGGGGCGGTAGCAGTGCGTCGTAGTCACCGGCTCGCTGGTAGGTCACCTCCACGAAGTAGTAGATGCCCGTGACGGCGATGAGCACGGTGAACGGCAGCCCCCAGATCCCGGCGAGCTTGTGGAGGTCGGACCACCGCCGGCGCCGCGTCCCCCGGAGCTGGAGCGTGCGCATCTGCTTCAGCCATCCCCTGTAGAAGCCGAACCCGGTGAGGCCCGAGGTCAACAGGACGAAGGCCGTGAGCGTCACGAGGAGGATGCCGCGCTCCCCGTCGAACAGGCGGCGATGGAAGGTCCGGAAGAACCGCTCCACGTTGAAGAAGCCGGTATGGCCGGTGAGCTCGCCGGTGAACGGATCCAGGTAGGCCTTCCGGGTCTCGCCGCTGGGCACCAGGACGAAGGCCAGCGCCGCCGCCGGCACCCCAGCCATGGGCCGCCCGGACGCACCGGGAGCGTACACCCCCTGCACCACTCCGTCCGGGAACGTCTCCTGGAGGGTCCGCACCATGGCCGTCCAGTCGTACGCCGACGCGTCGCTCGTCGGAGCGGCGACGCGGTGCCGCGGATCCACCAGGACATCGATCTCGTCGGAGATGGTGGCGAAGGTCCCGGAGAGACAGACGACGAAGAGGAGCATCCCCACGTTCAGCCCCAGCCATCCGTGCAGCCGGAAGGCCTGCTTCCGCCAGTTCCGGAAGGAGATGGACCTCAAGGCGGTGACGAGCCGGGAAGCGGCGTTCGGGGGCATGAATGCGGGCGTCAGCGGGGTCGGCGAAGTTGACAGGGATCCGAATGATATCCATTCTCACCTAGAAAGGTGGTACCGACGCATGAGCAAACGCCAACGTCAACACTCCGGAGACCCATGAACGAGTCCGAAGAGCGCCCCGTGATCACCGAGGCGGACGTCACGCCGCGTAGCATCGAGCGCCGCACCTTCCTGGGCCGGTTCGGCGTGGCCGTGGGCATCGCGGGCATCGCGGGGCTTGCCCAGGCGTGCGGGGGCGGTGAAGCCGCATCGGATGCCGACGCCGCATCGGACGCGGATGCCGTTGAAACGCCCACCCCCGATTCCGCCGCCGCTCCAGCCGCGCCGGCCGCCACGGACGCCGACGCCAGCTCCGACACGGGTGGCTGACCGCACGGGCAGCAGCTTCCAGTAGCGAAGAGCAGGACACGATCATGGCCGAGCTCGGAGGCGACCCCATCGCCTGGATCCTGGGGCTTCCGAGCTCGGCCGATTTCGTGCGGGAGCGGCTCGGAAGAACCTGGTTCCACGCACCCTGCGAGGATCGCCGGCGCTTCACCGACCTCCTCTCCCTCGCCGACCTGGACGAGGTGCTCGGACGGTTCGGTGTGCGCTATCCCGCCATCAAGCTGGTGCGCTCCGACGGACCCGTCCCCGTCTCCGAGTATCTCTGGCGGGACGACATGGTGGACCCGGCGCGGGTGGCCCACCTCTTCGGAGAAGGCGCGACGGTCATCTTCGGCGGGCTGCACGACCGGCACGAGCCCGCGCGCCGGCTTTGCAGCGCCGTCTCCCGACAGATGTCCGCGCGGACCCAGACCAACATCTATCTGACGCCACCGGACGCTCAGGGCTTCAAGCCCCACTGGGATACCCACGACGTCTTCGTGCTCCAGATCGAAGGGTCGAAGCGGTGGCGCATGTACGCGGGGGGCCCCGAGCTCCCCCTCAAGGACCAGAAGTTCGACCCGGAGGTCCACGGGCCCGGCGACGTGGAGGCGGAGTTCACGCTCCAGGCGGGTGAGGCGCTGTACGTCCCCCGCGGCCTCATGCACGCCGCCGCCACCACCGAAGAGGTGTCGCTCCACGTCACCCTGGGGGTCATGTCGTACACCTGGGCCGACCTCCTGGTGGACTGCCTGGCCGAGGTGGTGGAGCGCGACCCCGGCTGGCGCGAGAACCTGCCGTTCGGATTCGCCGCGGGCGAGCAGCCTGACCCGGCCCTGGCGTCGGCCCTCACCCGGCGACTCACGGATCTGGGCGCCCAGATCGACCTGCCGGCCGTGGTCCGCGAGCGGCAGGGCACCTTCGCGGGTCATCTGCGGCCGCGCGCCACGGACCACCTCCAGCAGGTGGTGGCCGCGCCGAGCCTCGAGGGGGACGACCAGGTGCGCTGGCGGGACGGCGTGCCGGGCCGCGTCGAGCGCCGAGGCGAGCGTGTGGCCGTGATGAGCGGGGGGCGCGAAGTGGAGTTCCCGGCCGCGGCCACGAGCACCATCGAGCGGCTCCTGACCGGGGCGACGTTCATGGCCCGCGGCATCGACGACGGGCTCGATTGGGAGAGCCGGCGCGTCGTGCTCACCGCGCTGATCCGGGAAGGCTGGGTGGCGCGGGCCCCGTCCCCCTAGGGCTCCTCGTCGGCCGTCCGCTCCACTTCGATGGAGCAGCTGCCCACCACCGCCGCGACCGCGCCGATGGCGGCCCAGACCGGCAGGAGCAGCGCGCCGGCCACGCCCACGGTCACCGGGAACTCGATGAGGGTGCGGCCCTCCTCGTTCTTGATGACCACGTGCCGTACGTTCCCCTCGCGAATGAGCTCCCGGATCTTCTCGAGGACCCGGTCTCCGCTCACCGTGTGCTTCTCCCTGCCTCCGTCTCCGCCCGGCGCGGATGCGCCCGACGCCCTGCCCGCGTCTTGCTCCATGGCGATCACCTCCTGCCCTCAGCGTGCGGACGAGACGCGCTCACCGCAAGCGCGCGTCGACCGAGCCCCCTACCCCGCGGCCCCCTCCATCTCCTCGGCACCCAGGCCGATCCGCACCCCCGTGCGCCGGAGCACGGCTCGCATCCTCGACTGGAGACGGTCCACGGCCACGGGCTTGAGCATGTAGTCGTCGGCACCGTGGTCCAGGAGCTCGATCTCCCGCCGCGGGTCCGGTGAGCTGGTGAGGACGAGCACCGGCAGATACTGGGTCTCGATGGCCCGGCGGATCCGTTGGAGCACCTCGAGCCCGTCGATCCCGGGGAGCATGAGATCCAGTATCGCCATGGAGTAGGTGCCTCCCTCCTTCTCCAGAAGCTGGATGGCGTGCTCTCCGTCCTTGGCCTCCACGACGTCGAAGCCCAGATCCCGTATGATGGAGCTGACGAGGAGCCGGTCCTGGGGATCGTCCTCCACGAGGAGCACCGGGCCGGCGGACTTGGGCGTCTCCTCCCTGGGCGGAACGATGCCCAGCACCCGCTCGATCTCCTCGACGGTGGTCTCCCCACGCGCCACACGGTCCAGAGCGACCTCGCTCAGGAACCGCACGCCCTCCATCCGCGCGGCGAGCTCCAGCTCCGCGTCGTCGCATCCGTCGCCGAGCACCGAGCGCAGGGCCGGCGTGAAGATCAGCACCTCCGCCACCGGCACCTGGCCGAGGTATCCGGTGCCGGCGCACGCACGACAGCCCACGACACGCTTCGGCGGAAGCACACCCAGCATGTGGGCGAGCTTCCGCTCGCGGGGAGGGAGGTCGTTCTCCGACGATACGTCACGGGCGCAGTGGTGGCAGAGCTTCCGCACCAGGCGCAGGGAGATGACGGCGTGCAGCGACTCGGCGAGACGCCCGGGGGCCAGCCCCATGTCCAGGAGCCTACGGACGCCGGAGACGGTGTCCGGGGTGTGGACCGTCGCCCGGAACTTTCGGCCGGTCACGGCGGTGCGAATGGCGATGCGTGCCGTGGGAAGGTCCCGGATCTCGCCGGCGTGGATCACGTCCGGGTCCCGGTCCAGCAGGCTCTGGAGGGTCTCGGCGAACGACTTCCCCGTGGAGGCGTCGTACCGGATCTGCGTCACACCGGGAACGTGGAGATCCACTCTCCCCTCAAGGGAGAGCACGTTCTGCTTGTTCAGGGCGTTCATGCTGGCGTACACGAACGAGCTGGTGCCGGAGCGCGCGGGCCCGGTGACCAGGACGAGCCCCTCGTTCCGGGCGAGCACGTGGCGGATGAGCTCACCTTCCGGCCCGTCGTACCCCAGCCCGTCCAGTGTGGGGAGCTCGTTGGGCGCGACCAGGCGGATGCTCAGGAGCTCTCCGTCCGGCGTGGGGGTGGTCAGGAGGTGTGCCACCCGGTCCTGCTCCTGTCCGCCCCGCACCAGGAAGCCTTCCTCGCTATTCCCCAGGGCGCCGTCGC
>CAYGKI010000211.1:0-5660 GCA_964350235.1 uncultured Gemmatimonadaceae bacterium
CCTTCTTGAGCCGCGTGGCCGCCACGGGGTGCGCCTCGGTCATGTTGGTCCCGATGCAGAAGATCACATCGGGCTTCTCCATGTCCGCCAGCGGGTTGGACATGGCCCCTCTTCCGATGCTTGCCGCCAGACCGGCGACTGTGGGGGCGTGTCAGGCACGGCTGCAGTTGTCGATGTAGCTGGTACCGAGCCCCGCCCGGACGAGCTTCTGCATGACGTAGGCGGCCTCGTTGGGTGCGCGGCCGGAGGCGATGGCGTACATGCTGTGGCGGCCGTGCTTCCTGACGACCTCCCGGAAGCCCTCCGCCGCCCGGTCCAGCGCCTCGTCCCATGACGCGGCGTGGAGTTGCCCGTCGTCGCCCCGGATCAGCGGGGTCTTCAGGCGGTCGGGGTGCTGCACGAAGTCGTAGGAGAACTGCCCCTTGATGCAGAGCGCGCCCTCGTTGGCCGGCCCGTCCATGGCCGGCAGCACGCCCACGATCTTCTCGCCGCGGGTCATGACGTCCACCGAGCATCCCACCCCGCAGTAGGTGCAGATGGTGCGGGTGGTCTCGGTCTCGCCGGGCACGTCCTTGTGGCGCAGCGCCTTCAGGTCACCCAGCGCGCCGGTGGGACACACCTGGATGCACTGGCCGCAGAAGGTGCACGCCGAGTCCTTCAGTAGTCCGTCGAACTCGGTGGTGATCTGTGTATCGAAGCCGCGGTTCATGACGCTGATGGCGTAGTCGCCTTCCTGCTCGGCGCACACCCGCACGCAGCGGTAGCACGAGATGCAGTTCTCGTAGTCCCGGAGGAGGAACGGGTTGGTGTCGTCCGTCTTGCTCTTCCCGGACTTCCGGCCCTGGAAGCGACCGGTACGCGCGTCGTAGCGGTCCACCAGGCGGGCCATCTCCTGGGAGGCATACCCGTGGAGCGGATCCACGTCGATGTCGCGGTTCTCCGAGGCCACCATCTCCATGAGCACGCGGCGATGCATCTCCAGGCGCCCGCCCCGGGTCTTCACCTTCATGCCCGGCTCGGCCTTCGTGGTGCAGGAGGCCACGGGGTTCCGGGCTCCCTCCAGCTCCACCACGCAGAGGCGGCAGCCGCCGAACGGCTCCAGGCGATCGTCGTAGCAAAGGGTGGGAATCTCGCGGGTGTGCCGCTCCGAGACCTGGAAGATGGTCTCGCCCGGCGTGAAGGAGACCTCCTCTCCATCCAGGGTGAGGGTGGGTCCTTCCTGCCTGCCGTCCTTGGTGCCGCTCATGTCCTCGGCTCCGTCGCTCGCTGGGATTGGGGGCGCGCCACGTGCCGCGCCACCCGCTCCGGAAAATACTTGAGAAGGCTCTTGGTGATGAGCGGCGCGGCCGTGCCCAGCCCGCAAGCGCTCGTCTCCATCATGGTGCTCCCCAGGTCCTCCACTTCGTCGGTCCAGGCGCCCAGGTCGTCGGGACCCGCGTCGCCACCCAGGCGCTCCATGAGCCGCTGCGTGCCGATGCGGCACGGGAAGCACTTCCCGCAGGACTCGTGGGCGAAGAACGTCATGGCCTGGTGGGCCACGTCCACCATGTCGCGGGTGTCGTCGAACACCATGATACCGCCGGCGCCGAGGAAGGAGCCCTTGGCCCGGATGCTGGGCTCGTCCAGGGTCACGTCCAGGTCGTCGCCACCCAGGAATCCGCCGGAAAGACCCGCCATGGTGACGGCCTGAACCGAGCGCCCGGCCCCCGGGCCGCCTGCCACGTCGTGGATGAGCGCCCTCAGCGGGAATCCGAGGGGGACCTCGTAGTTGCCCGGTCGGGCCACGTCGCCGGACAGGCTGATGACCTTGGTGCCCGCGTGGTCTCCGAGACCCAGGCCCCGGTACCAGGCCGCCCCTCGGCGCACGATGGGCGGCACCGACGCCAGCGTCTCCACGTTGTTCACCACCGTGGGCAGATCCTCGAAGCCGTGGGTGACGGGGAAGGGGGGGCGGTTGCGGGGGAAGGGATGCTTTCCCTCCAGGCTGTTCAGAAGCGAGCCTTCCTCACCGCAGATGTACGCGCCGGCGCCCCGCCGCACGTACAGCTCGAAGGCCAGGCCGCTGGAGAGGATGTCGGATCCGACGAGCCCCGCGCTCCGTGCCTCGCGGATGGCCTGCTCCAGCACCGCTTCGGTCTCTGGATACTCGTACCGGAGGTAGATGAAGCCGCGGGTGGCCCCGGTGGCGTACGCCGCCAGGACCATGCCTTCGATGACGGCGTGGGGGTCGTGGTCCAGCAGGCAGCGGTCCTTGAAGCAGCCCGGCTCTCCTTCGTCGGCATTGCAGACGATGGTCTTGGGATGCCCCGGCGCCTCGGCCACTGCCCGCCACTTCCGCCCCGTGGGGAATCCGGCGCCTCCTCGGCCGGCCAGGCCGGAGGCGTCGACGGTGTCGATGAGATGCCCGGGGTCGTGCTCCAGAGCAGCCTGGAGGGCCTGGTAGCCGCCCGTCGCCCGGTATCCCTCGAGGGTCGCGCGCTCCGGGCTCCGGATCTCCGCGAACACGCACTCCTCCACGTCGGGCGCCGGCGGGGGTGGGAGGGGGGACGGGCGGAGCGAGAGGTCGTCGGGCGTGTGGCCGACGAAGGTGTCGTGGCCCCGGAGCACGGGCACCGGCTCGTCGCAGCGGCCCGAGCACGGCATGGCCGTGGCGCCGTCCAACGCGCCAAGAAGGGTCTCGGAGCCCCTCATGCGGCAGACCGGCCCGGAGCAGACCCGAGGCGCGTTCAGGCCTCCGGGCTCGCGGGCGAAATGATGGTAGAAGGTGACGGTGCCGAAGAGGTCCGCGATGGGGATTCTCAGCGCCCTGGCCACGCCCCGCAGGGCCTCGTCGCTCAGATAGCCGTCCCGATCATGGAGCGCATGGAGGAGCGGGAGCAACGGCGCCGGCTCCTGCTTCCAGCGCGCGTGGAGTCGTTGGTCGGTGCTCTCCGACATGGCCTCGGGGACTTCGGGGACGCGGGACCGGCGGAGCCGGACGGGATACCAGCGAATCTAGGGCGGCGGCGGGAGTGCCGAAACGGGCGTGACCCCGTGGGGCGGCGGCGCGACCACGAGCCTCTAGGTCGTATATATCCGTGATACGACGCTGATGAGTCCAATAAAGCGCTTATATACGAGATGCGGGTTGGACGCCGACCTGTCGAACGGCTACATTGTGGTATCGTATAAATGCGTGATTTCTTCATTCCATGGATGATATCATGGATAAAACCATCCAGACGGCGCCGGATCCCGAGATCCTGGAGCGCATGGGCGCCCGTCTGCGCGCTCTGCGCAAGGCGCGCGGTCTCACGCTGGCGGAGGTGGCCGACGCCACCGGACTCCACACCACCACCGTCTCCAGGGCCGAGCACGGCGACAATCCCACACTCCTGACCGTGGTGAGACTCCTGCGTGCGTACGGTCGGCTCGGGGCCCTGGAGTCCTTCATCCCGGCGCCCGAGGTGAGCCCCATGGCCCTGGTACGGGAGCGGCGGGCCGGTGGCTGAGGTCCGCGCGTTCGCGGAGATCCGCCTGTGGGGCCGCACCGTGGGGGGCGTGGTGGAGCTGGACGACGATGCCGTCGTGTTCGAGTACGACGACGACTTCCGCAGGACCGGCCTGGAGATTTCGCCCGTTCATCTCCCCTTGTCGCTGGGCGGTCCGGTCCGGTTCGACGAGCTGCGCCGGAAGGAGGCGTTCCGTGGCCTTCCCGGTGTCCTGGCCGACGCGCTCCCCGATGCCTTCGGCACGCGGGTCATCCGGGCGTACTACACCGCGCGCGGGCAGCTCGAGAAGGCGCTCTCGCCGGTCCAGCACCTCCTGTACGTGGGGCCACGCGCCATCGGCGCCCTGTCGTTCCACCCCGCCGAGCACCTCCCGCTCAAGGCCGCCGAGGCGGAGGCCCTGGAGGTGGCGACGCTGGTGGCGGATGCGCGAAGGATCATCTCCGGAGAGGCCGAGGTGGCCATTCCCGAGATCTACCGCGTGGGCTCCTCGGCGGGGGGAATGAGGCCCAAGGCGGTGGTCCTGTTCCATCCGGAAACCCTGGAGATCCGGTCCGCTTTCGCCTCGGCGCGTCCCGGGGACCTTCCGGCGATCCTCAAATTCGACGGCGTGGGTGATGTCGCGGTTGAGCGCAGATTGGGGGAGCCTCAACCCTTCAACCGCGTGGAGGCGGCCTACGCCGACATGGCGCGCGCGGCGGGGATCGACGTGGCCGACATGCACCTCCTGGAGAGCGAGGCGGGTCACGCCCACCTCGTCGTCACGCGATTCGACCGCCCGGGTCCGGAGCCCCTCCATCAACACACCCTCGGCGGGCTTCTCCACGTGGACTACAACGACCCCGGCGCCAGCAGCTACGAGGAATACCTCCGTACCGCACTCCGTCTGGGGATGCCGCACGGGCAGATCCTCGAGGGCTACCGTCGCATGGTCTTCAACGTCCTCGCCGTCAATCAGGACGATCACGTGAAGAACCTCTCCTTCCACATGGACACCGAAGGGACGTGGCGGCTCACGCCGGCCTACGACGTCACC
Organism: uncultured Gemmatimonadaceae bacterium; assembly: GCA_964350235.1. Lineage (GTDB taxonomy): Bacteria > Gemmatimonadota > Gemmatimonadetes > Longimicrobiales > Gaopeijiaceae > JAWLHJ01. Next base: position 4,525 of record CAYGKI010000211.1, read on the forward strand.
TTCGCCCAGGGCGGGGGGTGGACCGCCAGCCATCAGATGCGGGTGAACGACAATCGGGCGGGCATCCAGCGGGCCGACCTCCTCGCGGTCGCCGACATGTTCGGCATCAGGGCAGCGGACCGGATCGTGGACCAGGTCCGGGACGCGGTGGCGGACTGGCCTTCCCACGCCGCTGCCCGTGGCGTGCCCCGGGACACGGTGGCCAGCGTCGACACCTCGCTGAGGGCGAGGGGCCGGGAGGTCGGCTAGGGGCGTCCCTCGGGGTGAGCCCTCCGCATGTCAGGGGGCTTGGTGTCCATCCGGCGCTCGCCTCCGACTAATCGGACGAGAGGTCGGTGCGGAAATCCCTTCCGGGTGGGGCAGACGGTGTCGGCCCTCGGCGGCCTGCATGGGACGGGCCGTCCGCCTCGGACTGTGGACCCCGCAGAACGTTGTGTCGGTGGGACACCGCATCCGGACCTGCGGAAAGTCTCGGTGGCGTGGGCGGTTCCGGGTGGGTCCGACCCGTGGGGACGGCCCGTCTCGTCCCGCCTCTCGGGGCTCCGGCGCCGGACGGGGTGCCAGGAGGGATCGACAGGGTGACGGTGGCCGGGTTCTTGCCATATTCTGTGGAAACTTCCACCGCGTCAGGGCCGAGAACTCCCGCAAATGCAGACGACCCCGAAATCGCATTGGCTCAAGGACGTCGCCGGACACGCCGGCCTCGCCATCGACCTCCCCGTGCGACCCGATCTCCCCACCCTCCGCACCGCATGGACGCGTGTGGTGGAGGCGTTCAATACCACGGACGAGGAGTTCACCCGCAGGGTGGCCGGACATTTCCGCATCGGGGTCGCGGACGTTGCCCAGCGAGACCCCCAGGCCGTGCGGCTCATCCCCGAGCATGTGGCGCGTCGGTACGGGATCCTCGGCGTGGCGCTCACCGAGCGGAACGTGGTGGTCGCCACGTTCGACCCTTCGAACCGGTCGGCCTACCGGGCCATCGTCGAGCATGCGGGCCGCGAGCCCGTCCTGCTCATGGCCAGCCCCAAGGCCATCGAGGAAGCGCTGAACCGAGCGTATCAGGCGCGCCAGGCCCCGGGGAGCACTCTGGAGCGCCTGGTGGCGGAGGTGGCCGAGAGCGACTTCCAGGTGGT
>CAYGKI010000211.1:5670-5963 GCA_964350235.1 uncultured Gemmatimonadaceae bacterium
TGGTCACGTCGGACGGTCGCGGCAGGTTCACCAGCTTCGAGCTGGAGGACCCCGCAGTGGTCCGCCTCGCCGACGTCATCCTGCAGCAGGCGGTCCGCTACAGGGCCACGGAGATCCACGTGGAGCCGGGCCGGGAGAAGGGGCGTGTCCGATTCCGCATCGACGGTGTGCTCCAGCACGTCGTTCCGCTTCCGGCCGCGGCGCACGAGCGCCTGGTGGCACGGTTGAAGTACATGCGCGACGGCGCCCTGGGGAATAGCGAGGAAGGCTTCCTGGTGCGGGGCGGACAGGGG
>CAYGKI010000212.1:0-5946 GCA_964350235.1 uncultured Gemmatimonadaceae bacterium
GCTCGAGGTAGAGCTCCGCCCGCCTCCGGTTCCCCGCCCGCAGCTGCTGGAAGCTGGCCGCGACACCCAGCGCCTGGTAGTCGCGCGCGACGAGCTCCTCCGCCATCTGGGCCAGAGCCTCCAACATCCAGACGGCATCCTGCGAGCCACCGAGCCGCAGGACGCGCTCGTTGAAGTGCACCATGTGCTGGAACTCGTGCGCCAGGATGGCCGGGAGCACGTCCAGGATCTCGCCACGGGTGCGCGCATCCCCGAACTCCGCGTCCGGGTCGGGCACCAACGCGTAGAAGACCTCACCCCCGTTGCTGGCCGTGAGATCGGGGTTCAGATCCCGACCGAAGAAGAAGCCGCCGACGAAGCTCTCCGAATCACGCTCCGTCAGGAGGTTGACCACCGGCGTGAGCAGAATCACGACGCGGTCGTTCCCGTCCAGGTCGGACGGGTCGCCGAAGGAAGCGGTCACCCTGGGATGGATGACCTCGTCGAAACGCGCACCCAGCCCGCTCAGATCCTCGTCCGTGAAGCCGTCCGCGGGTGCCTGCTGGTCCACGTATATGACCGCCGTGGCGCCCACGTGTCGTGCCGTGGCCGTGACTTCGTCGAACCTGGAGCTCGGATCGTCCGATCCGTTGAAGACCCAGAACGTGCGCGTGGACCCCTGGGTGGGCACCGCCGCGGGGGCCCGAGCCGCGCCCGGGGCCGGGCGCGCCGCCGCCCACGACCCGGCCTCGAGCAGGGCCGCCTCCTCGCTGCGAAGGCGAGCGTCGAACAGGTCCTGGGCCGAGGGCAAGGCCCTGGCCGGGGCCGTCGGCACGGAGGCCGTGAGCCCGTGGGGCGCCGCCGCGGGGGCCGTCGTCGTCGGCGCCTCGTAGATCAATCCGCGGAGCACGAACGGATACCGGGCTCCGGAGACCGTGCTCGAAGCATGGGGCATGACCAAGTAGGACGGATTGTACCCGTCCAGGGGCTCTCCGGAGAGCCTCAGGCAATTCAGGCCGGCCTGATCCGTGAGGTCGACATGCTCGCCGGGGTCGAGGGTCTCCACGGCCCCGCCTGCGCTCAAGGCGATCTCGCGGACCTCGCTGGAGACGGCACCCAGGGCCACTCTCACCTGCACCGTCCCCCGCTGGGGAAGGCACGGAGGAACTTCCACCTCGAGACGGGTGCCGGTGGCCGCGAGCACACGTCCGCGCACCTCGGAGAAATACACGAGATTCTGGTCCGCGAGCGTGCTGAAGTTCTCGCCCTCCAGCACCACCGTCTCTCCGGCGGCCACCGCTCCCGGGGTCACGGTGGTCAGCTCCGGAATCCCCACCAGGAACGCCCTCATGGACGCCGTCGGGCCCTCCTGCTCCACCACCGATACCACGATGGTGATCTCCCCCTCCTCCGACCCCAGCTCCAGCGACGCCTCGGCGACACCGTCGTCGTCGGTGACCTGGGCCTCCGCACCCAGCAAGCGGGCGTCGCCCGAGGAAACGCGCCAACGCACCGTCACGTCGTCCACGGGAAGCCGGGTCTCCGACTCCATGACCACCACGCGCAGGGGCTGAGGCAGCGCGGTTCCCGCGGTCCCGTGCTGGTCGTCCCCGCCCACCACGACCACCGCGAGCCGGGGAAGGTCGGGGCCGGTGGTCTCACGACCGCACCCGAAGGCCGCGGCGACGAGAAGCGGGAGGGCGAGGCTCCGTGCCCGGCGGCTCGGGCGTGGGCTCACTCGGCGGGCCCCCGGTCCAGAGCCAGGAGGTCCAGGATGGGCGTCCCGGTGAGCGCCGAGTTTGCTCTGCGGATCCGACCGGTCACGGAAATCATCTCCAGCGGTGTGAGCCCCTCGACCGCAGCGAGACGGTCCGGCGGGACGGCAACATAGACGAACGGGCCATCACCCCCACCTACACGGCCGAGAATGAAAGGCTCCCCCTCGTAGAAGTCCGTCCGCACCGCCTCCGCGCGCTCCAGGGAGATGAACTGGACGGACCAGGTCACGCGACTTCCCTCATGACGCACGCCGTCCGCCGCCGCCAGGTCTTCGGGCGTCAGCGCGGACGACACCGCTTCTTCGTCGCCCTCGGCCCCTTCCGACGCCCGGGGGCTCCAGACCCAGCCTTCCATGCGCACCCGCACCCAGCTCCCCTCTCGGGCCAGGACCTCCAGGTCCCCCTCGGCGGTGGTGGCCAGGGTATCCCCGTCAGGGGCGCTCAGGACGGCGCTCCCCTCCGGAGCGCGGAGGAACCGGGTCGGCGGTGCCGTCACGCCCCCGCCCGAGGCCGACGACGAGCCTGGGGAGCTCGAGGCGGCACCCTGAGCCATCCCCGTCACCGAAGCCGTCCAGATCCACCCGGTGCGACGCACGCGCGTCCACCCGGTCCCCTGCTCCAACTCCTCGAGAAGCGTCCCCTCGTCCAGTCGCCCGAGAATGGCTCCCGAGGGCGCGTCCCGGAGGTTCTCGCCCTCGGCCGCCGCCACCACCAGGTCCATGCCTTCCCGATCCGTGGTCCGCAGCGACGCGGTCCAGACCCACCCTTCCAGGGTGGCCTCGGTCCACGAGTCCTGGACGCCGACCCGACGTAGGGGCGTTCCGGAGAGGATGCGGCCCAGGACCTGCCCTTGCGGTGCGCGGCGGAAGTTCTCCTCCACGGTCACGCGAACCGTGGCCTGTGCGAGCACAGGCCGGGCGGTGGAGAGCGGAGCGGCGGAAACCGCGAGAAGCAGCAGCATCAACCCGCTCCGCCTCCCCCTACACGACTTCGAAGACCCTGTCATATTGTCTTGAAACGATCCCGGGCGGGCGGTGTTACAAGGGGCGTTCGAGCGCTGCCGCTCGTCCTCTCAATCTGCCCGAGACGCCCTGGAGCGTCAATCAAACCCGACCCCCAAGAGGAGCGCGGCACCCGGATGCGGCATTTTCTCCGTAACTCCCTCCCGGCCCTGCTGGTCCTGACGCTCGTGGGCGCCTCCGCCCTGAGCGCGCAAGCGGTGCCGTCGCCCTTCCGTTTCATCGAGGGGCGTCAGGAGGCCGGGCCCGTCTTCGGGATCGTCGACGCCGGGACCGGCCGTTTCGGCTTCGCGCCCGAAGGCGGCTTGATGTACGGAGGCCGCTACGCCGTCGAGCTCTCCGGCCCGCTGTCGCTGGAAGGCGTCGCCACGCTCATCTCCGGGGAGCGGGACGTCATCAACCCGGGCCGGGTGGAAGGCGATCGAGTGGTGGGGCAGTCCGATGTCCAGATCGCCACCGTGGATGCGCGCTTCAGATTCAGCCTCACCGGCGACCGCATGTGGCATCGGCTCAGCCCGTTCATCGTGGCCGGAGGCGGCGTGGCCTTCGATGTGGCCGGAGCCTCCCCGGCCGACGAGAACCTCCTTCCCGAGGACCGGTTCGACTTCGGGCCGTCGTTCTACGGCACCACCGGCCTCGGGCTGCGTTGGTTCGTCACCGACGCCTTCGCGCTGCGCGCGGACGGAACCTTCTCGCTCTGGAAAGTGGGCACGCCGCCGGGCTTCAGTGATCCCGTGCGCGGCTTCGAGAACGTCGAGGAGGGCGAGTGGCTCCAGTCGCTCGGTCTCACCATCTCGACGCTCATCCGGTGGTAGGCGCCGGGAGGCTCTGAGCATGGCCGGGGACGCCGCACGCTTCGAGCGACGTCCTGCCGACTGGGTGTCCGTCGAAGAGGCCCGGAGACGCATCCTGGACGGCGCCTCGGCTCTGGAAGCCGAGTCCGTCACCCTGCTGCAGGCACCCGGTCGTGTCCTCGCGCGCCCGCTCGAGGCGCGGGCCACGCTTCCCCCGTGGGACAACTCGGCCATGGACGGCTACGCCGTTCGCGCCCGAGACGTGGCGGCCGCCGAGGATGCGCACCCCGTCGTGCTCACCGTGGTGGGTAGCGTGCACGCCGGGGATCTCCAGCCCCCGCCCCCCCTCGAGGAGGGCCAGGCGCTCCGGATCATGACCGGAGCACCCCTGCCGCCGGGGGCCGATGCGGTCGTCCGCGTGGAGGACACCGACGAGGAGTCCGGGGAGCCGGGCCGGGTACGGATCCAGGTGGCCGCGGAAGCGGGTCGATACGTACGCCCGGGCGGAGAGGACGTGCGGGCCGGCGAGCGCGTGCTGGACCCGGGCCGCGTGGTGACACCCGGCATGGTCGGCCTGGCGGCGGCCACCGGCCACGCTCACCTCCACGTCCATCGTTCCCCCTCCGTGACCCTCCTGGCGACGGGGGACGAGCTCCGCGGGCACGATCTGTACGAAGACGTCGTGCGTGGCAGGGGCATCCCGGAGTCGAACACGCCCATGCTCGCCGCCATGGTCCACGCCGCGGGAGCCACGTTGGCCGAGGCTACCCTGGCCCGGGATGACGAGCGGGAGCTTGGGAGCCGGATCGACGAGGCCGGTGACGCCGACGTCCTCGTCACCATTGGTGGCGCATCCATGGGCGAGGCCGATCTGGTGAAGAGAGTCCTGGATCGGCGGGGCTTCCAGCAGGATTTCTGGCGGGTCAGGATACGCCCGGGGAGCCCCTTCAGCTTCGGGTACCTGCCCAGGGAAGGCCGTCGCCAGGCCGTCTTCGGCCTCCCGGGCAACCCGGCGTCGGCCTTCGTCACCTTCGAGCTCTTCGTCAGGCCTTTCCTACGACGGCTCGCGGGTCACGCCGGCGTCCTGCGCCCCCACCTCACCTGCGTGGCCGCCGAGCCCCTGCGCGGCCCCGAGCACCTGGAGGCCTACCTGCGCGTGTGCCTGGACCGGAGCGTGGATCCTCCGTCGGCTCGGCTCACCGGACCACAGGGCTCGGGACTGGTCATGGGCCTGGGTCTCGCCGACGGGCTCGCCGTGCTTCCCGTGGGCACCGGTGTGGTGGAGGCGGGCTCGCAGGTCCGGGTCATGCTCCTCGACGGCACGGCCGGCGAGCCGGTGCCGTGAGGATGGCAGGGGTGGGCACGGGCCTGTTGCTGACGGCGACCCTGTCGGCGTGCAGCCTGCCCATGTGGCCCGTGGAGGCTCCCATGACCTCGGCTTTCGGTCTCCGCTTCGCAGGGCTGATCCCCAGGACGCACAAGGGCGTGGACCTGGACGTGGACGAGGGGACGCCCGTCCGGGCCATGGCGGATGCCCACGTTCGCTACGCGGGCTCCATGAGCGGGTACGGAAACGTGGTCTGGCTGGACCACGGCGGTGCCGTCCTCACCGTGTACGCGCACCTCTCCGAGATCCACGTCACCGTGGGCACCCTGGTGCGGCGTGGCTCCGTCCTCGGGCTGAGTGGCGCCAGCGGGGACGTGACAGGGCCCCACCTCCACTTCGAAGTGTGGAGATGGGGCCGTCCCGTCGACCCCGTGCCGCTCCTGGGTCGCAAGCCTTCCGGCTAGTGTCCTGAGTCAGAGGTCCGCTGCGCGCCGAGCGTGACCCGGCACCGCTTCCGCCGCGCTTCCCGAGGGAAGCGGGCGCCCCTCGGATCAGTCCCCGGCCTTGAGGGTCTTGATCTCCTCGGCCAGCCGCGGCACCACCTCGAAGAGGTCACCCACGATGCCGTAGTCGGCCACGCCGAAGATGGGCGCGTCGGCGTCCTTGTTGATGGCCACGATGGTCTGGGAGGTCCGCATCCCGGCGAGGTGCTGGATGGCCCCGGAGATCCCCACCGCGAAGTAGAGCTTCGGCGCCACGGTCTTTCCGGTCTGCCCCACCTGCTCGCCGTGTGGCCGCCAACCGGCGTCCACCACGGCGCGGGACGCGCCCAGCGCGGCGTCGGATCCGATGGCTTCCCGGAGGCTCTCCAGCAGGCTCCAGTTCTCCGGCTCCTTCATGCCACGCCCCCCCGAGACCACGATGGCGGCTTCGGACACGTCGATCTGGCCGTCGGAGGCGCCCTTCCGCTCCACCACCCGGACCTTCAGGGCGCCGGCGTCGACGTCGGGCGTGAAGCTCTCCACGTCGCCCGCCGCAGCGGATTCGGT
>CAYGKI010000213.1:0-5898 GCA_964350235.1 uncultured Gemmatimonadaceae bacterium
CGGATGGAGAAGTTCAGAGGCTCGGGCTCGTCGTACCCGATGGTGTCTTCCAGGTCCGCGCCATCGCGGAGGACCTGGATGGCCCCCTCCAGGTCACCGTTGGACCGAAGGATCTCGGCTTCGAGAATCGCGGCTCCGACCCCGAGGAGCTGTCCGGCGGAGTGCCCGCGGAAACCGCTCCCTTCCGGAGCCGATACCACCTGGCCGTCCCCTCGTCGTTGGTCCGCAGGTGCGCGTACCCCTTGGCGAAGTCCCAGAGGCCGCGGAAGACCAGGTTCTCGGGGGGCTCGCGCAGGTCGAGGATCTCGTCGAAGCGTCCGAAGCGAAGCAGGGTCAGGGCGTGATAGAAGCTCCCCCCTTCCATGAGCTTCCCGTAGTCCTTTCCGGCCTGGATGGCCACGGCACCCTGACCGTCGTTGGACGCCGCGAACAGCAGCATGTGGAGATTGTGCGAAGGGTAGATGGCGAAGCCTTCGCCTCGGGCCGCCTTCAGGTCGGAGTGCCAGGCGTCGAGGTTGGCGCGGACGGCGTCACCCCACCGTCCCACGCGATTCCAGGTGTGGGACGGCATGTGCTGGATGTGGCTGGCGCCCGGGATGGCGTCACCGAGATGGACCGCGCACGCCTCGGCCTTGGAAGGGCGCTGCGTGGGCTCGGTGGCGTGGATGTACAGGTGGCACGCACCGGGGTGCTCGATGTCCTGCTCGAGCACGGACTCGAGCACCCGGTGGATCTCCTGGACCTCGGGGTTCTCGATATCCCACGTGCCCCGCCGTGGCTGGAGCAGCATGAGCGCCTCCCCGGCGAGGAAGCCGGCGTCCAGATCGGAGGGGAAGCGCCGATAGACGTCCTGGATGGCCTCGGCCCACCGCTCATCCAACGCCCGGCGACGTTCGGGATCGTGCTCGGGCTCGTACCGGACGGCCATGGCTTCGATGAGCGCCCGCTCCACGTCGGTGGTGCGCCCTGGGGCCAGCTCCATCGCCCGTGAGATCGCCGCGTGCGCCCGCGGCGCGTCCACGGCCGTCATGGGCCCGTTCAGGTAGGGCCCCCACGCCCAGGCCTCCCCGAAGTAACACATGGCGCAGTCGGGATCGCGCTTCCATGCCTCGCGGAACGACCGTGCCGCCCCCGTGACGTCGAAGGCGTAGAGCAGCTGAATCCCCTGGTCGAAGTAGAGCTGCGCCTCTCCCGAGCCGGTGGTGACGGGACGGGTGAACGGGCCGAGCCCCCTGCCGTCGTGGTGGAGGGGCATGACCTCGGAGAAGCTCGCCGGCAGCGACGTTTCGGTCTCCATGGCCATGCCGTGATCCTGGGCCGCGGCCACGAGGGGGAGCCCCGCGAGCAGGGCGAGGGAAAGGACGAGCTCTGGACGGGGCATGGGTCCTCCTGAGGCCTGAAGGGGGCGACGAGTAGGGCAATGTGCCCATCCGTGGGGCGGGCGTCCAGCGGCGCGCCCCTCTGGCCGAACGTGGATCCGTGCCCCACGTTGTCTCCGCCAAACACCCACGCCGCGCCGGAGGAGAAAGGAATGTCGCCGTCGGATGGATCGCCGCTTTCACGTCGTGCCTGGCTGACCACCACCTCGGGCGTCATCGCCGCGGGACTCCTGAAAACCCAGTCGGACGCGTTCCGGCTCGATGCCCAGGAGGCTCCCGGGACGTCGCCGTCCGAGTTCACGCGCGTCGCCGATCGACTGGTGACCGAGGTGGGTCAGCGTGCCCCGGGAGAGCAGCCCAAGCGGTTCATGAGGGCCTCGGATACCGACCTGTCCAGCTCTTCCCGGAGCCCGTTGCAGGACTTCCACGGGATCATCACCCCGGCGGATCTCCACTTCGAGCGGCACCACGCCGGCGTGCCAGGCATCGTCAAGGAGGAGCACGAGCTCCTGGTGCACGGCATGGTGGACCGGCCCATGGTGTTCCGGATGGCGGACCTTCACCGGTACCCGTCCATCTCGCAGATCTACTTCATCGAGTGCTCGGGGAACGGCGGTGGGATCTACAGCCGCGACCGGATGCCCACCGAGATCACGGTGCAGCAGATCGATGGGCTGGTGAGCACCAGCGAGTGGACGGGGGTGCCCCTGGCCTGGATCCTCCGGGAGGTGGGCGTCCGGCCCGGCGCCAGCTGGCTCCTCGCCGAAGGCGCCGACGGCGCACACCTGGCGCGGAGCGTCCCCCTGGAGAAGGGCATGGGCGATGCCCTGCTGGCCTATGGGCAGAACGGCGAGGCCATCCGGCCGGAGCAGGGGTACCCCCTTCGCCTGATGCTCCCAGGGTGGGAAGGCAACACGCAGGTGAAGTGGCTACGCCGGATCGAGGTCACGGACAGGCCCACCATGACGCGCGAGGAGACGTCCCGCTACACCGATCCGTTGGAAGGGGGGCGGGCGCGCCAGTTCAGCTTCGTCATGGACGCCAAGTCCGTGATCACCTTCCCGTCCTATCCCTACGTGCTTCCGGATCGAGGCTGGTGGGAGATCAAGGGACTGGCCTGGACCGGCCGGGGCCGGATCACCCGCGTGGAGGTCAGCACCGACGCCGGGCGCAGCTGGGTGGACTCCGAGCTTCAGCGCCCGGTCCTTCCCATGGCGACGGTCCGCTTCCGGCACCTGTGGAACTGGGACGGGCGGGAGACGGTGATCCTCAGCCGCGCCACGGACGAGACCGGGTATGTCCAGCCCACCGTCCACCAGCTGTGGGAGGCCCGTGGAGAGCGGACGTCCTATCACCAGAATCATCAGAGGGCATGGCGCGTGGCTTCCGACGGCGGCGTGACGTTCGGCCTCGGGGAGCTGGTCTGATGCGCGCGTCCAAGGGTCGCATGGTCGGTGTGCTGACGACGGTCCTGGTCCTGGCGGGCTGCGATGCCGGGGACGGAAGCGGCACCCCTGCGGCGGCTTCCGGTGAGATGGGTGAAGGGAGCTCGGTGAGCTATGCCCTCCCGGACGGAGCGCCGGAGCGCTTCTCCTTCGGTGCGGAAGCCTCGGAGGCGAGAGTGGCGGCGTGGGACATCGACGTGAAGCCCGACGGAGAGGGTCTGCCCGAGGGGAGCGGTACCGTCGCCGAGGGCGAGCGGGTCTACATGGTCCAGTGCATCGCGTGCCATGGGCCCACCGGGGTCGAGGGCCCCTACGATCGCCTCGTGGCCACCGACCCCTGGGAGGACTGGCCCGTGAACCGAGGCATCGGCAACTACTGGCCCTACGCCACCACCATGTACGACTACATCCGGAGGGCCATGCCCCAGCTCGCCCCGGGGAGCCTGACTCCGGATCAGACCTACGCCGTCATCGCGTATCTGCTGCACCGGAACGGGATCATCGCCGAGGACGCGGTGATGAACCGCGAGACCCTACCGGCGGTGGAGATGCCGGCCCGCGGTCGCTTCGTGGTGGACGACCGAACGGGGGGGCGCACCATCAAGTGACGCGCGCCGGGGAGGAGCGTCCCCGGTGCGGCGGAGCACTCCCGCGAGGCCGCGCCCACCCCGGGCGAGCCTCGTCGCGGTGTAGGCTCCCGCCTATTCCACGGGTGCAGGCGCGGTGAGCGCCCGCCACACGACGTCGTCACGGCCGTAGATGTCGTCCCGGAAATGGGGCATGCCTTCCTCGTCCATCCACGCGGTCCAGTACAGCAGATGAACCTGGAGGGGCTCGGGAAGGGGAACCGTCCGCTCCACCCCGCCCCTCACGGTCTCTTCGATGCGGTCCCGGTTCCAGCCCGGCCGATCGCGGAGGAGGTACTCCGCCAGCTCCAGGGGACGCTCCACCCTGATGCACCCCGAAGAGAAGTCCCGGGCCGTCCGGTCGAAGAGCTCGCGGCTGGGCGTGTCGTGGAGATACACGTTGTGCCGGTTGGGGAACATGAACTTCACGTTCCCCAGGGCGTTGAACGCGCCGGGATCCTGGCGGAGCCGGAACCGGCTGTTGAAGGCGCTGCCGGTCATGGAGCTCCAGTCCACGGTGGACGGGTCCACGGGGACGTCGGTTCCCAGCTCCAGCAGGGTCATCCGGTCCCGCGCGAGCACGCCGGGATCGGCCTTGATGGCCGGCAGCTTGTCCTGGGCGGCGATGTTGGGCGGGACGTGCCAGTAGGGCGCCAGCACCAGATACGTCATGGTGCCGCTGAACATGGGGGTGGCCCGGTAGGGTCTGCCCACCACGGCGCGGTGGGTCGCCACCACGTCCCCGCGCTCCACCACACGGACGTCGAAGCCGGGGATGTTCACCTCGATGTGCCGGGTGCCCAGCTGCTCGGGGAGCCAGCGCCACCGCTCCAGGTTGATGTGGACCTGCCGCAGCCGGGCGCGAGCCGGGACGTTCAGCGCGCGGCGGGTGCCCGCCCCGACGATCCCGTCCACGGTGAGCCCGTGCCGGGTCTGGAACCGGCGGACGGCTTGCTCCAAGGCCGCGTCGAAGAGCTCGGGGTCGGTGGTGCCGGCGTCGGCGTCGACGGGATCGGGCAGGTCTCCGCTCGCGGCCAGGCGTCGCCGGAGGGCCGCCACGTCCGGACCACGGCTTCCCGGCTCCAGCGTCGTCTCTCCGGCGATGGGATCCCAGCCTCCTTCGGCCACGATGCCGCGTAAGATGGCCGCGGCGGCGAGCATGCGCCGGTATCGCTCCTGCTGGGGTGCCAGGCCGTAGAGCGTCTCCTCGATTCGTTCCGTCTCGATGGCCCGGGCCAGGATCGTATCCAGACGTGCGCTCCGCCGGTTGGCGAGCCACTCCGGATTGATGGACTCGGGGTTGACCCGCCCATGGAGCAGGTGCGATCCCAGGACCAGGAACGCGTCGGTCGCCAGGAGGTCCAGGTCCGCCGCGACCCGAGGGAGGGGCTGCGCGCGCGCCTCCGCAGCCAGGGAATCCAAGGCGGCCAGGTGGTAGACGTCCGGGTCCAGGCCGTGGTCGTCCGCCCGACGGACGGCGCGAAGGAGGGCGTCCACGCGACGCAGGCCCAGGTCGGCGTCCGTCCAGGCGGGCGTGAAGCCCCTCGCCTCGTAGAAGCCCGGGAGGGCGGAGCGTGCCAGGAAGGTCCGTCCCGCCGTGGACGCCTCCCCCACCGCGCGGAACACCTCGACCTCCTCCCGGATCAGCTCTCGCGCTCCGTCCGCCCGGAGGCCGCCCTGGGCTTCCTCTTCCTGGGACGTCGCGGCTGAGGGCAGCACCATGAGGAGGGCCCACGCCCCCAGGCCGGGGAAGCGGAGGCGGCCCCGGCGGCCGGAGCGAGGGAGGTCACGTCCGGAGGGAGCTGTTGTCGGCATGGTGTGCACCATCGGCTGAAGAAGCTCCCGGCAAGATGCCAGGGGGCGGTGTCGCTCGCAAAGACCGCGACCAGGTGGTGATACCCCGCGCTGGGACCGGGGTTTGCCGCTCCGACACGGCGCCGGCATAATTACCCATGCGTCTCTCCCCTCGATCCGCGACCGCGCTTCTCCTGTGCCTGGCCACCTGGGCCTGTGACCGGTCCGCGGACGGCGTCGATCCGACGGTTGGTTCCGCGGATACGATGAGCGTCGCCGATGCGCGCGCCGTGCCCACGGACTCGGTCGCCGAGGCGCCGGACTCGGTACCGGTGCCCGCCCAGACCGACGTCCAGGCCGAGGAGGAGCCCGATTCCGCTGCGGACATGGCGGGTCTGGAGGAACGCATCGACCTCCTCATCCGGGCTCAGCTCGCCACTCAGAACCGCCTGGATTCGTTGGCCGTCCTGGTGTCGTCCACGACCCAGGCGGTGGACTCCGTGGCCAGAGGGCTGGAGACCGGGGAGGTGCTGGGAGAGGCACGCAGCCAGGTGCGCAACTTCGGCGTGGGGATCCTGTGGTCCATCCTGGTGGTCCTGGTCTTCAGCTACCTCATCCGTGCCGTGACGTGGGTGCTGGAACGGCTGGCCGAGC
>CAYGKI010000214.1:0-5187 GCA_964350235.1 uncultured Gemmatimonadaceae bacterium
CCCGAAGCTCCACATGGGGGTGAGCCCTCGGGGCGCCATCGCCCTGCATCGCGCAGCCCGCGCCCACGCGCTCACGCGCGGCCGCACGTACCTGATCCCCTCGGATGTCCGCGACCTGGTGGTGCCTTGCCTCGCCCACAGGGTCGTGCCTGTCGGCGGATCGGTGGGGACACCCGACGGCCATGAGACGGCCGCACGGGTCCTGGAGCGCATCATGAGCGAGGTCGAGGTTCCGGTGTGAGCCCGGACGCCGGCGACGCCTCGCATTCCCCTCGGCGCCCCGGGTGGCTCGCTCGGGCCCGAGCCGTCCTCCGCAGGATTCGCGCGTGGCGCCGGATCCGGTTCACCGCCGGTGGCGTCGCGTTCACCGTGGGCACCACCGCGGTAGGATTCGCCGCGCTGAACACCGGCAACAACCTCCTCTATCTTCTGCTCGGGTCCATGCTGGGCTTCATCGCGGTGAGCGGATGGCTCTCCGAGCGGGCCATCCGGGACCTGGATGTCGAACGCCAGATCCCCCGGGCCGTCACGGTGGGTCGCGAGCTCGTGCTCACCTACCACGTGCGGAACCGGAAGCGCCGCTTGCCCAGCCTGGCCATCGAGCTATACGAGGAAGGGCTCCCCGAGCCGGCCTTCCTGTCCCACGTGCCGGCGGGTGGCCGCAGCGTGGCCCGCTCCTCCAACGGATTCGTGCGGCGGGGCGTGTACCCGCTGGATTCGCTGACCGTGTCCACGTCCTTTCCTTTCGGCCTCTTCCGGAAGGAACGGGACGTGTCCCTGCCTGGCGAGGTGGTGGTATGGCCGCGCCACGACCTGGCGGTGCGGGATCCGGCGCCGGGCGCGGGCCGCCTCCCCAGGGCCGGACGATCGCCTCGCGGGTCCCTGGGATGGCGCGGCGAGTACCGGAGCCTTCGCGGCTACCGAAGCGGTGACGATCCGCGTGACATCCACTGGAAGTCGTCCGCCCGGCTCCGACGCCCCGTGGTGCGGGAGTACGAGCAGGGTGCCTCGGAGACGCGGTGGATCTGCCTGGACACCCGGGGCACCGAGGGCGACGCCGCCGAGCGCGCGGTGGAGATCGCCGCGTCGCTGGCCGCCCGGTGCGTCGCCGAGCACCGGCCGTTCGGCCTGGCCACGCCTGGGGGCGTAGTGCCACCGGGGGACGACCTCGGTACGCTGGAACAGGCGCTGGATCTCCTGGCCCGGGTGGAGTTCACGCCGGACAGCCCCGCCCCTTCGCCGCCGGTTTCGAGGGCCTCGTGCGTCCTGGTGACCCTGGTCGGGGCCGACGGGTTCTCCGACACCCTGCGCGTGAGCCCGGAGGTGGCGGCATGAACCTGAGGCTCCTCCACCGCCGGCTGGCGGTGCTCATGGGCATTTCCGGCCTGTTGGCGTTCGCAGGGGGTGCGGGCTTCGAGGCACTTACGGCCGGTCTCGCCTTCGCGGGGCTGGTGGCCGGCCTGTTCTGGCATCCGGACCCCGACCGCTCACGTAAGCTCGAGCGTCTTTGGATCCCCGTGGCCACGGTGCTTGTGGTGCGGGCGCTCTTCCATGTCTTCGTCATCCGCGGCGACGTCGTCATCCCCGTGGTGGACCTGCTTCTGCTCTTGATGGTGGCGGAAGCCCTTCGCGCCCTCGAGGCGCCCAACGATCTCCGCATCTACGCGCTCTCGTTCGCCCTGGTCCTGGCGGCCACGGCGTACCGGCCGGGCCTGCTCTTCCTTCTGGGCTTCGTCTCCTATGTGGGTCTGGCCACGCTCGCGCTCCTCGTCGGCCACCTGCGGCGCGGGGCCGAGCGCCACGGGATCCGTGAGGTACCCCTGGGCCGCGGCCTGCTCACGACGACCGTCGCCCTGTCCGGCGTCGTCCTGCTGGTAGCCGGAGTGGTGTTCCTCACCTTCCCGCGGGTCTCGCAGGGATTCTCCGGACGAGGGGAAACGGTGGCCACCTCCATCGCCGGCTTCAGCGACGAGGTGTCCATCGGACAGCACGGGTCCACCATCCAGGGGAGCCCCGAGATCGTGCTCCGGGTCGAGTTCCCCGCGGGCGCGCCGGCCGAGATCGGCAGCCTGAGGTGGAGGGGCCGTTCGTACGACCGGTTCGACGGGGTGCGCTGGACCCGCTCCCGCTCCCTTCCCCCCGCCTCCCCCCCCAGGGACTGGTACCGGCGCAGGTGGGAAGGACCGCTCATCGAGCAACGGATCTTCGGAGCGCCGCTGGACAGCCGGGTCCTTTTCGCGCTGCACCCGGCCGTCGACATCGACGCCGACGGGATCCAGCCGCTCATCGACAACGCAGGGGACTTCGTGTACTGGGGGTCCGGAGCTCCGACGTACACGGCTTTTGCCCCGTCTATGCCTCCTTCCGCCGAGACCCTCCGGGCGGCCGAAGGGGGATACGCTCCCTCCGACCGCTACTTCCTGCAGCTCCCGGCCGTGGACGGCCGTGTCCGCGCCCTGGCGGACTCCCTCACCCAGGGCTTGGAGAACCGGTACGACCGCGTCGTGGCCATCCAGAGGTACCTCCGATCCTTCGGCTACACGAGGGAGCTTCCCGCCACGGCGAGCCAGACGTCACTGGAGTACTTCCTGTTCCAGCGGCGGGAGGGGCACTGCGAGTACTTCAGCACGGCAATGGTGGTGCTCCTCCGCTCCATCGGCATCGAGGCCCGAAACGTGAACGGCTTCATGGGCGGCCAGTGGAGTCAGTTCGGCAACTACCTGGTGGTCACCCAGAACGAAGCCCACTCCTGGGTGGAGGTGTGGTTCCCGAGCTACGGCTGGGTGACCTTCGATCCGACCCCGGCGGGCGGCGGGGGAGGAAGCGCGACCGCCACCTGGGTCTGGCCTGGGCGCATCCTCCTCGACGGCATGCAGCACCGCTGGAGCAAGTGGGTGCTGGACTACGGGGCCGACGAGCAGTCGGGCCTCCTGTCCCGTTGGTCGGGCTTCATGACCGGCGCTTCGCCGAGCTCCTCGTCGCCGGATCCCTCGGCGCCATCGCCCGGGGTGCCCACACTGCTGATCCTCGGCGCCCTCGGTCTGGCCGCTGGCGCGGGATGGATGTGGCGTCATCGCGACCAGCGCCGACTGGGGCCCGCCGCACGGGCGTACCTGGCCCTCCGTGTGGCGTGTGTGCGGGCGGGCGTGGCGCTGACCCCAGGCGTGACGGCCTCGCAGCTCCTGGTCCGCATCCGGGACGAGTGCCCGGCGGCGGCGGCGCCCGCGGAGCGGGTGGTGGACCTTTACCTCCGATCCCGTTGGGGAGGCGAGCCCCTCGGCGAGTCGGATCTCCGCACGTTGAAGGCCGCTTCGGGCCGAGCTCGAGCGGTGCTCCGCCGACGTCGTTCCCAGGCACGCCACACACCGGGGAGATTCGGCTCCTTCCCGGGTGTACGAGACGGCTCCGAGCCCCTATCGTCCTGACATGACTTCCGGACCTCACGCTTCGTCCTCCGGCTCCGTGCCGGGCCTTCACGTGGCCACCCTCACCCACGAGGGGCGCATCTGGGACGCGTACCTCGAGTTCGACGACGACCCGCGCCGGCCGACCTCCTATCGGGGTCGGCTGCGTTTCGATCCCGCCGACGAGGAGTCGGGCCTGGCCGCCCGGACCACGGTGCTCATCATCGAGGACAGCTACGAAGAGGCCGTCGCCAAGGCCCGTAGCTTCGACAACCGCCAGCTCCAGGGCCTCCTGCGCTCGGCGCTCCCCGACCACCCGCCGTCGGACCCGCAGCCGGACCCGCCTGCCGAAACGTCCGGGGAATGACCGGAGCGTCGAGAGCGATCCGACGGACCAGGGTTCTGGCCATCGCCGTCCTCCTTGCCGGTGCCTGCGCCCCGGCCGAGGAGGGAAGCCGACTCGCCACGCTCACGGAGGAGCTCACGGCCACGCGGTTCTTCCAACCCTACGACCTCCCCGTGGTCACGCTCACGGACCAGACGGGCGCGCCTTTCGAGCTGAGGGCCCGTGCCGCCGGCAAAGTCACCATCCTGTACTTCGGATACACCAGCTGCCCCGACGTCTGCCCCATCACCATGGCGCGCGTGGGGCGGGCCCTCGCGCTTCTGGAGCCCGCGGAGCGGGCCGGGGTCCTTCCCGTCTTCATCTCGTTGGACGCGGACCGCGACACGCCGGATCGGGTCGGGCGCTGGGTCTCGGCCCTCCACCCCGACCTGATCGGGCTGACGGGCCCCCAGGAATCGCTGGACGACGCCGTGGCCCAGCTGGGATTCGTCTTCCCGGAGGTGGAGCGACCGGAGGAGGGATTCTATGAGGTGGCTCACCCTGCCGACCTCTTCCTCTTCACGCCCGAGCTGCTGGGCAGATTCGGCTACCGCCACGGTGACGCCGCGCCCGAGGACATCGCGGCCGACCTCAGGAGCCTCCTGGCTTACGATTGGCCGGGGGCCGGTACCACACCGCAGGCGGAGCCCGAGCTCGGCGCCACCGACGCGTTCGCCCTCGACCCGCTGGGTCAGGACCGAATGGCCTTCTACGTCACGCTCACTGGATCCGCGCGCCCGGATACGCTCTCGGCCATATCGTCCCCCGACGCCGAAGCCGCGTCCATGCATCGCATGGAAGCGGAGGCCGGGGTAATGCGGATGCACCCGGTGGATGCCATCCCGGTGGACGCCGGAGCCACGACCCGCCTGGAGCCGGGGGGGCTGCACGGCATGCTGGAAGGACTGCGGCGCCCCCTGGTGGCGGGGGACACGGTGGAGGTGACCCTCAGCTTCGTCCGGCGCGGGCCGTTGACGCTCGCCGTGCCCATCCTGCATCCGGCGGACGCGCCCCAGCGGTAGGAAGGCTCATCGCCGGACCCGGGCGAGACGCGTCGAAGGATCCTCGTCCCTCACGCCTCCCGGACCCATCTCCAGAGCTCCCGCAGCGTCGGGCGCTTGCCCGTCATCAGGATCCCCACCTTGTAGATCCGTCCTGCGATCCATGCGATGGCGATGATGGACGCGGCCATGAGCACGAAGGAAAGGACGACCTGCCAGGCCGGAACGGATCCGCCGGCGATCCTCGCCCACATGAGAATGGGGGAGAACAGGGGGAAGAGGGACGACGCCACCGACAGCCCGGCCGACGGATTCTCGATGGCAGGAAGCACCAGCACGATGGGCGCGGGGAGGAAGAACACGAGAGGAAGCTGCGCCTGTTGGGCCTCCTCGTCGG
>CAYGKI010000214.1:5197-5883 GCA_964350235.1 uncultured Gemmatimonadaceae bacterium
CGCCGCGTACAGCCCGGAGTACATGAAGAACCCGAAGACGAAGTAGCCGAGGAACAGGGCCAGGAGGCCAGGACCGGGCAGGGCGGCCATGAGCTCGGCGGATGCAGCGGTCGGCGCCAGGGTGGCGGACCCTCCGCCCCCCAGCAAGCCGGGGAGCCCGCTCCTCGCGATGAGGGCACCGGTGAGCCCCCACACCAGGAGCTGCGTCAGGGCCACGGCACCCACGCCCAGAACCTTGCCCAACATGAGGTGCCACGGCTCCATGGCCGAGATGATCACCTCCACGATGCGGCTGGTCTTCTCCTCCAGCGTTGCGCGCATCACGGCGACGGCGTGGAGAAGGATCACCATGTAGAGCATGAACGCACCGGCATAGGCCACCAGGAAGCGGGGCTCTCCCTCCTGGGCGCCTTCGGTGGTCAACAGCTCGATGTCCAGGCCCCCGCCCGCCAGCATGGCCTCGACGTCCACGCCCTGGATCTCCAGCTGGACTTCCAGCGCCGCTCGGACCACCGCCGAGCGCAGAGCCGCTCGCTCCACCACGTTGGGCCGGCGGTTGACGAACAGGACGGCGTCGCCAGACTCGAGCGTGAACTGGTCGAGCATGACGAAGCCGCGGATCTCACCACGCCGCGCCCTGAGACGCAACGTGTCCACCACCGTGCTGGTCCACCGCACTTCCTCGG
>CAYGKI010000215.1:0-5879 GCA_964350235.1 uncultured Gemmatimonadaceae bacterium
ATCTGGACCGAGCCGCCCGAGAAGTCGGCGGGGAGGTCCGGCGTATACGACTTCTGCGTCTGGAGGCTCTCGAGGAAGCCCGACGGGAAGATGTCCAGCGGCACGACCTCACGCTCGGGCTCGGGGCTAGGAAGCGAAGAGCCGTTGAGCGTGGTCTGAGAGTAGCGCTCACCCAGGCCACGGACGAAGACGTACTTGCCCTCGGAGACGGTCACGCCCGTCATCCGCTGGGCGACGTCCGCCGCGTCCGAATCGGGACGGCGGCTGATCTCGGTGGAGCCGACACCCTCGAGGAGGGCCGTGGACGTCCGGCGCTGGTCCAGGAGGAACGCCTGGCTTCCTTCCTCCCTCGCCGAAGTCACCACGATGCCCTCCACCTCGAGGGCCCGCTCTTCGACGGTGATGTCCAGACTGGCCACCTGGCCCGCCACCACCTCCACGTCCGTGATGGTCTTGGTGCCGTATCCGATCATCTGGACGGTGACGTCCACCAGTCCGACGGGTACGTCGGCGAGCACGTAGCGTCCGTTCAGATCGGTGAGGGTGCCGATGGCGCCCTCGCCGACGAAGACCTGCGCCCCCGACATGGGCCGTGCCGTGCCGGCGTCGAGGATCCTTCCGATGATGCGGCCGGTGGTCGGGGCCTGGGCCTCGACCATCACCGGCGCCAGCATCAGCAGCGCCGTCAGCCAGAGTTGTTTCGTGACTCGAGTCATGATCTCGTCCTGCGTGGGTCGAGTCGCGACACCCTGGAAGTCCCCGGGCATCCGACTCTCGTGCGGTGTTGGATGCGTGGAGGTTACCGGGGCGAGGTAACGGCCCATGCGGCGCTCTGTAACACCGCCGTAACTCGACGGACGGACGCTCGGAGCCCGTTCCGAGGCACGGAGGCCCTGGACCGGCCTGAACGAGCATGCCCGGAACGCGAGAGAGGGCGCCCCCCGACTCGGGAAGCGCCCTCTCTGGAGCTACGTGGTGGGGCTGTCCGCCCCCTCGGGGTCAGTCGCCCGACACCACCGAGTGGTCGGTGGCCGACAGGGATCCGCGGAAGCCGCTCACCTGGGCGCTGGCGCCGAGAATGGAGTCGTGGAGCTCGGACTGCTCGACGGTGGCCCCGGCCCCGACGACGCTGTCCCGAACCCTGGAGTCGGTCAGGCGCACGCCCCGCTCCAGCGTCACGTTCGGCCCGACGGTCCCACCCCGGACCACCACGTCGGCCTCGATCCTCACGGGCTGGACGACCTCGGCGCCGTCGACCACGGCGGACGGGTCCACGCCCCCACGGGTGGTAGCCACCAGATGCGCGTTGGTCTCCAGCAGCGTCTCGGGCTTCCCGGCGTCCCACCAACCCCGCACGGGCGCCGTGAGGATCTTCCGGCCCTGGTCCACCATGTACTGGAACGCGTCGGTCAGGTAGTACTCGCCGGAAGGACCGGGCGCCTCGTTCAGCGTATGGTGGATCCCCTCGAAGAGGAGCTCATGGTCCCGAATGTGGTAGAGACCGATGTTGGCCAGCTTGGAGATGGGCTCGGAGGGCTTCTCCACGATCCGCTCCATGGTCCCGTCCTCGGCGGTGACGATGACCCCGAACCGCTGGTAGTCCTCCACCTCCTTGGCCCAGATCACGCCGGCGTACTCCGAATCCAGCGAGCGCGCCAACCCGTAGTCCACCTCGAGGACGGCGTCCGCGAACACGATGAGAAGCTCGTCGTCGATGTAGGGCTCGGCCAGCGCCACGGCGCCGGCGGTGCCGTCCTGGACCTCCTGGACCACGTAGTGGCCTCGGATCTGGGGATACTCGGCCTCGATCCACGCCTGGACCGTGTCCCTCAGGTACCCGACGATGAACACCACCTCTTCGACACCGATATCCAGGAGATCGTCGAGGATGTAGGCCAGAACGGGCTTTCCGGCGACCTTGAGGAGGGGCTTTGGCGTATGGTGGGTGTGCGGACGAAGGCGGGTGCCTTTTCCGGCCAGGGGGATGACGGCTTTCATGGGCTCCGGGCTTGGCGGGTCGGAAAGGTTCGCGCCACACTATATCCGTAGTGTCGCCCGGATGGGAGGGCGGGACGTCCCGGAGACGCGCCACACGTGTAACGACTGGTGAACGGGAGAGGAGCCATGAGGTCGACAGAGAGAGGACTGCTGGGCACGCTCCTGGCGACCGTGAGCCTCACGGGGTGCGCCCCGGCGGCCACGGGCCAGGGACCGGCGGGCCCCATCGCTCGGGACGACTTCGAGGCGCCCCGCGTGTACGAGGTGCCGTTGGAGCAGTCCGACGAGCGGGAAGCGGAGGCACCCGGGTTCATCGAGGTCCAGGGCTCCGCGGAGGTTTCGATTCCCGCGGACCTTGCCAGGGTGACTTTCGCCGTGGAGACCCGCGCCGTCACAGCCGCCGATGCGGCGGCGGAGAACGCCGACCTCATGGACGCCGTCCTGAGGAGCCTGCGGGCCGGCGGCTTCACGCGGCTGCGCCTGGAGACGTTCGGGTACGCCCTCCGCCCGGAGTACTCCTTCGGCGAGGACCGCGCGCGCACCATCGAGGGCTACACGGCGCTGAACAACGTGCAGGCCACCGTGAGCGACGTGGACGCCGTGGGCGGCGTCATCGACGCCGCCATCGCGGCGGGGGCGAACCGGATCGGCTCCATCTCGTTCGACGCGGAGGACACCTCGCAGGCGCGGACCCGCGCGCTGGCCGAAGCGGTGGCCTCCGCCCGTGAAGAGGCCCGCACCATCGCCCGCTCCCTGGGCCACGAGCTCGGACCGGCGTTGGAGGTGCGCGGAGGCGCCGAACGCCCGTCTCCCCGCCCCATGGACATGGGCGGCATGGCCATGAGGGCCGAGGCGGCGCCCACCCCCATCGAGGCCGGAGAGCGCACGGTCCGCGCCAACGTCACCGTCCGATTCTCCCTGGGCCCGGAGCTTCCCGGAAGTTGAGCCAGCGACGCCCGAGCCCCGAAGCGGCCCGAGACGGGGTCGCCGGCACCGCGACGGACCCCTGGTCCGAGGACCCGAGGCTGTGGGGGCGTACCTACGCCATCCCCTTCGCCAAGGTGTGGAAGGCCGCGCGGGCGCTCGCCGACGGAGGGATCCGCGGATGGACCCTCATCCGGGACGACGACAGGGAGGGGATCATGCAGGCCGTGAGCCTCACGTGGCCCCGTAAGAAGCTGGACGAGGTCACCATCGACGTCCGGTTGGACGAGAACGCGCAGACGAGGGTGGACCTACGCTGCCGCAGGGCGGAGGGCGCCTCCCGGCGGCGGAGGCACCCACGGATGATCGACGGTTTCCTGAAGCGCCTGGATGCCGCCGTCGAAGCCACCCCGGCGCACCGGGTGGATCCCACGTCCCGCCCCGCGTGGCTGGAGGGCGACCCCTCATGAGGTTTCTCGGCATCGGCCTTCTCGCCTGCTCGTGCCTGGCGCCGGCCGCCTGCGGCGGCGACGCCCCCGAGACGGCGCCCGCCACCACCGGCGGCACGACGCAGACGGCGCCTGCTCCCGCGGTGCAGCGCGTGTACGAGCGCAGCTTCGCCTTCATCGCGGAGATGGGCGACAGCCTCCTCGTCGTCCCCTGGATCATGCGGCACGAATCCATGAGGGACTCGGTGCTCCGCGAGGCATCCGGCTGGCTGTCCCGCGGTGGCACGTGGGAGCCGTTCTATGCAGAGCGGTGGTCCACGCCCGCGACCCGCACACCGGAGCGCATCCTGCCTCACGGTACCCTGAGCATCGTGGTCCGGGAGGGCGACCTGGTGGACGGACTGGTATACCAGGACGGACCGCGCAACCTGGAGGTGGTCATGGGGGAGGTCCTGGCGGCCTGGGTGGGGCCCGGCGGCGAGACCTTCGATCTCCTGGAAGGCGCCGCCTACCTCTCCGAGGAGCGCATCGACGGATGGGTGGTGGACGTGGGCAGGTCGTGGGCTCCCTCGAATCCCGGCGCCGGGGACTGGGCGTTCCTGGTCTCCGGGGACTCGGTGAGCGTGGTCATGGCCGCCGACGTGGAGCACGGCCTGGACGAGGAGCCCGTGTACCGGGTGTGGGCCCAGCGGGCCGCGCAGGACATGGTCTGGCCGGAAGCCGAGGTGACGTGGACGGATCGCCAGGCCTTCCCACCCGCCCGTCGGGACGTGCCCACCGCGTGGTCCGTCTCCACGCCCGACGGCTCCCTGTCGGGCACCCTCCGGAGCGTGACCAGCGAGATGGAGGCCGGTGAAGGCGACGGACCCCTCCTGCCCGTGCTCGCGCTGGTGCAGGTGGAAGGGACGATCACCGCCAGGGGCGCCGGCTTCCCCGTGCGCGGACTGCTCGTGCACCGGCGTCGGTAGCCCCATGCCCGAGGACGTGCTGCGTGCGCTGGTCACCGTCGGCTTCGGAGCGCTGGCCGGCGGCCTCACCAACACCGTCGCCATCTGGATGCTGTTCCATCCGTACGAGCCGCCCAAGCTCTTCGGGAAGTGGCGCCTCTCGTTCCTGCAGGGTGCCATCCCCAAGAGCCAGAGCCGGCTCGCCGCGGCCATCGGACGGACGGTGGGTAATCGCCTGCTGACCCCCGAGGACCTGACCCGCACCTTCGCGAACCGCGAGTTCCGGAGCGCATTCGACGAGCGCCTGGCTGGATTCCTGGACTCGGTGCTCCACCAGGAGCGCGGATCCGTCCGCGAGATGCTTCCCGCGGATGTGGCCACCGACGTGGAGACCATCCTCCGGGACGCCGTGGCGCACGGGATCACCCAGCTCCGTGGGTACCTGGAGCAGCCGGCCTTCGAGGACTTCGTCCGCAAGCGGACGGATGGGTGGGTGGCGCAGGTGGCGGACCAGCCGGTGGGCGGGATCCTGACGCCGGCCAGGGGGGCCGCCGTGGAGGCTGCCGCGGAGGAATGGCTGGAAGGGATGGTGGAGAGCGACGACTTCGCCGGGGCCGTGGACGACTACCTGGCCCGGGGGGCAGAGAAGCTGCTCCGGCCCGACCGGACGTTCGAGGAGATCCTCCCCCTGGGCCTGGTGGCGTCGGTGGAGCGCGCCATCGCCAGCTACCTGCCCCTGGCCGCCGAGCGGCTGGGGGGGCTGCTGGAAGACCCACAGGCTCGAGCCAAGTTCGAGTCCACCATCCACGATCTGCTGCACCGGTTCCTCCGGGATCTCAAGTTCCATCAGCGGGTGGTGGCCCGCCTGGTGGTGAACGAGGACACGGTGGATCGGGTGCTGGACACCATCGAGGCGGAGGGCGCCCAGCGGCTGTCCGAGATCCTGCGCGACCCCGCCGTCCAGACCGCCATCGCGCGAGGGGTGAACGAGGCCATCGTGGATCTCCTCCGCCGTCCCGTCGCTGACGTCCTCGGCACCGCCGAAGAAGAGAGCGCGCTCGAGGCCCGAGCCACGCTGGGCTCCTGGGTGGTGGACATGGCCAGGGATCCCGAGACACGGAGCTTCCTCGTGGAGAAGCTTCGATCGGGGTTGGAGCGGGCCGGCGCCAAGACCTGGGGCGAGGTCCTTGAGCGGGTTCCCCCGGAGCGCATCGCCGCGGCTCTGGTGGCGGGCGCCCGGACCGACACCGCCGCGCGGATGGCCACCGAAGCCGCTCAGCGCCTCGCCGGCGATCTGATGGATCGCCCCATCGGGGTCCCGTCGCGCTGGCTGCCACCCGAAGCGCCGGCCCGCATCGAGGCGGCCATCGGCGACCCGCTGTGGACCTGGCTACAGACCCAGGTGCCTTCGGTGGTGGAGCGCATCGACGTGGCGCGCCGCGTGGAGGAGAAGGTCCTTCACTTCCCGACGCCGAAGATGGAGGAGTTGGTCCGCAAGGTGACCAACCGGGAGCTCAAGATGATCGTGAAGCTGGGCTACGTGCTGGGCGCCATCATCGGC
>CAYGKI010000216.1:0-5866 GCA_964350235.1 uncultured Gemmatimonadaceae bacterium
GTAGGGGACGGCGGGCAGCTGCTCGAAGGACCGCTTGAGGGCGTCCTGCCATACGACCCTGAGCTCCCGGAGGTAGTCGCTGTCTTCCTTGAATACCAGCCGGGGAGGAAGCTGCACGGTGTCCGTGACGTAGCTCAGGAGCTCGATGGGCGGCCCTACCGTGGCGTTGCTGCGGAGCGTCGAGTCCATGGATACCAGCGCACAGCGGGCCGCCAGCTCCAAAGGGAGCGCCTCGGAGATGATGCGGTCCAGGATGGGCTTGCCGTACTAGGGCGTCTCGGCGGTGGCGCTAATGTAGTTCCCTTGCGGATATACCAGGAAGATCTGGGGCTGCTCCCCCGCGATCTGTCCGCCCACGATGAAGCTCGCCTCGGCGTTGAACTTCTCGGACTCGTGGCGCTTGTGCTTCTTCTGCTCCGCGACGCTGAGCTCGCCGATGTACTCGGCGATCTCGGCCAAGGTGCGTGCGGTGGCCAGGCTACGATCCCGACCTTCCGCCTGGTCCGTCCGAATTCGTCGGAGCACCGCCTGGGTGGTGGCGAGATTGCCTGACGTGAGGAGGACGACGGTGCGCGCGCCATCTTCCCCGAACGCGTGCATCTTGCTGTACACGCTGACCTGGTCCACGCCGGCGTTCGTTCGCGAATCCGACGCGAAGACGACGCCTTCACCGACCTTGATAGCGACACAGTAGGTCAAGACCATCTCCTCAGAGGGGAAGGGGGGAAATATACATCGGCACCCCGTTCTGCTCCCAGCTTCGACGCGCCACGGGCCTCCCGCGGACGGGTGAGGCCGTTCGCGTCGATCGTTCTCAACCGGCCAGCCTGGCCTCCAGTGCTGCCCGCGCTCTGTCGAAGCGGCCCGTGAGGTTGGGGATGGGCGCTCCCGCATAGCCCCGCTCCAGCGCGGAGCGAGCGCCTGCGAGGGCGTCCATGAGGACCTGGGCGGAGCGGCGCTCCGCGTCCGCGTCCACGCTGCCCACCGCGCCGATCCACACCGGCGACGCGTGCGCGAACGCGTAGCTGTCCATGCCGGGCCACGAGGTGGTGGCCGGGCCGATGACCCGTGCCGCCACCCAGCCGCCGTCGGGGAGATCGACGGTGCCCGAGAGCGCCCGGGTGCCCGGCCCCTCCACCGCGCGCGTCTGGACCACCCGCCCATTGACCAGGATCTCCACGGACTCGACCGGCATGGCGGCGTGCAGGAGCAAGGCCCACTCGGCCGACCCGTCGGCCGGCGTGGTCCCGCCGGGCATGGACCCGTCCACGGTGAACTCGAGGAGGGGCCCGTTGGTCACGAACGAGCGTCCCGCCTTCAACCCTTCGAGGTAGCTGTCGAAGTCGTCGGCCCCGCCGGTGTGCACGTAGGTGCGGGTGGAGCCCGCCGCCATGGTGCGGTAGAAGTTGAGCATGACGTCGCTGCCCGAGGTGGCCGCCACCGGCCAACCCAGGTTGAGGAAGTGATACCAGACCTCGGCGGTGCCCACCTCGTCGGTCCAGAGGCATGCGATCTCCAGCGCCTGGACATCGCCCAGGACCCCGTCCGCCACCAACTCCACGGGCAATCCCGGCGCGGAGGGGTCCGCGAACGGGTCGGCGCCCGAGGGATGCACGTAGGAGGCGAGTCCACCTTGAGCACGGGCATGGGCCGTGACTTCGGCGTTGGTACGGTCGTCCCTCCCGTAGACCTGGTACCCGGGGCCCCACACCCAGGGCCAGAAAAGCTCATCCGTGCCGATGAGCCCGATGTGGCCCAGAAAGTGGGACCGCACTTCCTGGCCGAACCGGACCATGGGCGCCTGCCCGCCGTCCGCATGGCCGAACCAGGCCTGCTCCCCGAACCGCTCGTGGAGGTTCGCCACGAGGGGCGTCGCCACGTCCAGATCCTCGCCGGCCATGGCGCCCCGGAGATCCTGCGGCTCCAGGCGGTAAGGACCGCCGTAGTTGAGATGGAAGTGCTGGTCTCCGGAAAGCCAGCCGGCGGCCCTGGCGTCCCACACCGGCTCCAGGACCACCGTCACGTCCGCCGGCGTGCCCGGCGCCACCGAGACGGTACGCGTCACCGGGGCGGCGGCCAGGCCCCGGGCCACGGTGACCGTGACGTCTCCGGCGGGGGCGTTCAGCGCCACCACGCCGTCGGCGTAGAAGAACACCGTGCCGGTCTGGCCGTCGAATCGGGGCTGATGCCCGGCGGGAAAGACGGGATGCCCATTCGCGTCCACCACCGAGACCCGGGCGGGCACCGGCGCATCGGTGCCTGCCCAGGTGGTGGTCAAGCGGAGGGTGCCGCGGGCCTCGGACGGCAACCAGGACGCGATAGGGAAAGGCTCCGGGAGCCCACCGTTGGACGGGACCCGGTAGAGGCGGAACACCTCGTCCCGCCCGGCCTCCGAGAACCAGATCCACGCCCCGTCGGGGCTCCAGGCCGGGGCCAGGGGGAGCCTGTCGCCGCCGCCGGCCAGGAGGACGGGGGCGCCCGGCCGGTCCAGCGATGCCATGCGCAGCTCCCAGCCGTCCCCGTGGGCCTGGGGTGCCTGATACGCGACCCGGCGACCGTCCGGAGACAGCGCCGGCTCCATCTGCGACATGATGGCACCTTCGAACACCAGCTGGTCCTCGCCGGTGGCCAGGTCGCGCAGGACGATCTCGTCCACGCCCTGCTTGAACAGCAGGCGGGCCCCGTCCGGCGTCACCTGTGGGCGACGAGAAACCCGTCCCTGGCTGGGCTGCCGGGCACGCGCACCGGTCTCGCGGTCGAGGCGCCAGATCCCGATGGCGCCGTCCTCGCCCGAGGCGTACCAGATGGAGCCGTCCTGCGCGAAGCTCGGGTCCAGCTCGATGGCGTCGGTGTCCACGGCCACCGATTCCGCGCCCGTGGCCAGATTCTTCACCACGATCCAGGTGTCCGCGCCGTCGTCCCGGACGAAGACGATCTCCGTGCCGTCGGGAGACCATCGAGGACGGGCGTCCATGGCCCCGCCGTCGGTGAGCTGCCTGGCGGTCCGCGTCTCGATGTCCACCATCCAGAGCCAGCCTTCAGAAGCCACCACCAGGCGTGAGCCGTCCGGGGAGACGGCCGGGTCCATGGGTCCCGAGGTGAGCGTGGGAAGCTCGTAACCCTCGAGGTAGACGTGGTGCCCGCTACCCACCTGCGTATACCGATGCGTCCACTGGGCGTGAAGGGGCGCCGTCGATCCCGCGAGCAGGAGGAACGCGGCCAGGGTCTGGAGATGGAGACGCATGATCTGCCTTGGGCGGGAACGGGGGATCGCTACGACGCGGCGCCCGAGTCCGAACGGGCGCTGAGCAAGGTGGCCCGCTGCTCCGGGTGGCTGCAACCACCCGCGGGGATTCAGAGGGCGGCCCCGACGGAAACCTCGGTCGGGCAGGGCGGTACGGTGAAGGCGCGCTCAAGCCACTCCAGCATCAGGTCACACCGCCGATGACGTCCGTCGCTCCTCTCCAGAAGTCCCTGGCCGACTACCTCGCCGCGCCCCACGCCGATCTCCGGCGCAGGATCCTGGACCTCCTGCAAACCGACCCGTTCCAGATCCCCGTCGAGATCGACCGATCCGCCCATCGGGGTCGTGTGCTCGACGCGCTGCGCGTGCTGGCTTCCGAGGGGCTGGGGAGCCTGGCTTATCCCGAGGCCTACGGGGGGCGAGGCGCACCCGGACGCGCCATCGCCGTGTTCGAGACGCTGGCGTTCGGCGATACGTCGATTCTCGTGAAGTTCGGCGTCCAGTTCGGCCTATGGGGCGGGAGCGTGTACCAGTTGGGCACCGAGCGGCACCATGAGCGGTGGCTCCGGGGGATCGGCGCCCTGGACATCCCCGGCTGTTACGCCATGACCGAGATCGGGCACGGCTCCAACGTGCGTGGGCTCGAGACCACCGCGACCTGGGATCCCGAGGCGGGTGCGTTCGTCCTTCATACGCCCCACGAGGGGGCGGGCAAGGAGTGGATCGGAAACGCCGCCCTCCACGGCCGGATGGCCACCGTGTTCGCTCAGCTGAGGGTCGCCGACGAGGAGCACGGCGTCCACGCTCTGGTGGTCCCCATTCGGGACGGGGAAGGGCGTCCCCTGGCCGGAATCCGAATCGAGGACAACGGACCCAAGGTCGGGCTCAACGGAGTGGACAACGGCCGGATCTGGTTCGACCAGGTGCGGGTCCCCCGTGAGAACCTTCTGGATCGGTTCGCCACCGTCACCGAGGACGGTCGGTACGTGAGCCCCATCGACAGCGCGGGGCGTCGATTCTTCACCATGCTGGGCACCCTGGTGGCGGGGCGGATCTCCATCGCCGCCGCATCCGTGAGCGCGGCCAAGGTCGGCCTCGCCGTGGCCGTTCGGTACTCGGAGGAACGCAGGCAGTTCGGCCCGGATGACGGTCCGGAGGTGCCCATTCTCGACTACACGAGCCATCAGCGTCGCCTCCTTCCGAGGGTGGCCGAGGCCTATGCGCTCCACTTCGCAGTGCGCGATCTGACCCAGCGGTACGCCGAGGTGGTGAAGGGACGGGCAGGGGACCGGCCCGGGCACGGAGGCACCGGTGCCTCCGAACAGGGCGCGGAGGTCGGCGAGCCCGGCAGCCGGCCGGAAGGGCGCTCGGAGGAGCGGCTTCGTGAGGTGGAGACGCGTGCGGCCGGATTGAAGGCGGTGGCCTCGTGGCACGCGGCGGAGGCGCTGCGGGAGTCGCGGGAAGCCATGGGCGGACGTGGCTTCCATGCAGGGAATCGTCTGGGGCGCCTGCGGTCCGACACCGACGTCTTCGCCACCTTCGAGGGCGCCAACCCCGTGCTGCTCCAGCTGGTGGCGAAGAGTCTCCTCACCGCCTACCGCGAGGAGATGGGCGACCTGTCCGTGCTGGACATCGTCCGGTACGTGGCCGACCGGGCCGGAACACGGGTGCGGGAGCGCAACCCGGTGGCCACGCGCCGAACGGACCGAGAACACCTCCGCGACCCGGAGTACCATCTCCAGGCTCTGGAGTATCGGGCGGAGCGCCTCCTCGAGTCGGCCGCCCGGCGGCTGAAGGCGATCATGGACGACGGCGTGGAGCCCTTCGAGGCCTTCAACCGGTGCCAGGACCACCTGGAGACGCTCGCCGTGGCGCACACGGAGTGGATCGCGCTCCAGGCGTTCCAGGACGGCGTAGCGAACGCTCCCGACGATGTGCGGCCGGTCCTCGCGGACCTGGCTGCCCTCTACGCCCTGGAGCGGATGGAGCGGGACCGGGCCTGGTTCCTCGAGGCGGGTTACCTGGAGCCCGCCAAGAGCCGGGCGGTGAGGGCGGAGGTGGGCGCGCTGTGCAGGGAGCTCAGGCCGCGAGCACGGGCTGTGGTGGACGGGTGGGGCATCCCCGAACAGCTTCGCTACGCCGAGATGGTGGTATGACGCGAGAGGGCCCGTCCCCCGCCGAAGCGGGGGACGGGCCCGAAGGTGGCCGCGGAAACCGACCGCGGGACCACGTCCCGGTCGGTCAGGCTCCGGACAGAGCCCGGACCGTCTCCGCCAACATCCGGACTTTCGCCGCGTCGGAGCTACGGGATGCCTCACCCTGGAGCTCGTTGGCCAGGGCGTTCAGGGTCTGGGCCCGGGCGGAGCCCGAAGCCCGTTCCGCCGCCGTCAGCCCGGCACGGACCGCGCCGATCCGGGCCATGCTCAGCCCCGCCGACCGCTCCAGCTGGTCGGTGTAGGCACGCGCCAGCGCGAACGTCGCCGGCCATTCGTTGACCGGCTGCCCCTGCGCGTTCAGGTAGGCGAGCCGGACGGTATTCGCCGCGTCGATCTCGTTCTGGGTCAGGTACGGACTCGGCGTGAGCGCGAAGATGTCCAGGCCCCGGGCGATCTCGGAGCTGAC
>CAYGKI010000217.1:0-5847 GCA_964350235.1 uncultured Gemmatimonadaceae bacterium
GTCGCCCCAGAACCGGGGCCGCCACGGTGAGCCCTCGAGGAAGCCCACGTGGCCCCCGCCCGGATGAAGGAGGAGATCCACGCTTTCGTTGCTCCGCGCCTCGGCCCGGGGAATGGAGTCGCTGGGGAGGAAAGGGTCGTCCTCGGCGTGGAGGAGGAGGGTAGGGACCCCGACGCCTTCCAGGAAGCGCTTGCTGCTGCACGCGGCGTAGTACTCCTCGGCGTCCTTGAAGCCGTGCACCGGGGCGGTGAGGAGGTCGTCGAAGGCTCGGAGGGTCTCTGCGCGGTAGACCCGACCGACGTCGATGCGCGAAGAGAGGCGGGCCTCCTTGGACCTGACCTTTCGCTTGAGCGACCGGAGGAAGTACCCTGCGTAGGCTCGGCCCATGGCCGACTGCTCCAGGAGGGCGCACCCGGCGGAGAGGTCGTACGGGACCGACATGGCCACTGCCGCATCCAGCAGGCCTCGACCACCGTCACGGCGCTCGCCCATGAGCTTGAGGAGGATGTTGCCCCCCAGCGAGAACCCCACCGCGCCGACGCTCCGATCCGGATGCGTCTCCCGGATCCGCTCCAGGACGTAGGCGGGGTCCGCCGTTGCGCCGGAGTGGTAGAACCCGTCCAGACGGTTGGGCTCCCCGCTGCAACCGCGGAAGTTCAACGCCACGGGCCGGATGCCCCGCTCCTCGAGCTCTCGGCACACGTTTCGGACGTACCCGCGGGTGGAGGAGCCCTCCAAGCCGTGCAGGACCAGGGCGATGGGCGCCTCGGGCCCCGGATCGGTGCCCCAGTCCAGGTCCAGGAAGTCCCCGTCCGGCGTCTCCCAGCGCTCACGCCGGAAGCTTCCGTTCCCCGAAGATCGGAGGAGACGGGCCACCAGGGTCTGCAGATGTGGACCCGGTGCCCAGGGCGACGGCCGGAACGGTGCGGCGCGAAAGGCGGCGGACGCCCCTTTCCGAGGGTCGGGGGGGGAGGGGGAGACGGATCGCGGCAGGGAACTCATGGTGGACCAAGGTAATCGAAACGCCGGCCACGGTGGTCGCGTAGGAGCAGGTGAGGCCGAGCCGCGGAGCGCACGGATGCCCGAATCTGGAGACGAGAGGATCATGGTGGGGCGGAACCTTGAACGTGGGCCCCGTCGGTCCTGGTGGAAGGCCATGGCCTTGGCCGGCTGCATCACCGGTGTCCTTCCGACGCAGGTCCTTTCCCAGGGGGCGGACCCTGCCGAAGGGACCGGCGCGCGCGCCGCCGAATACGCCGACCCCGGAGCCCGCGCGCTCCACATGGCGGCCGTCGACCACCACCTCGGGCGGGCCCAACGCCTCCATGGCTACGAGGCCACCGTGCGCCAGCGCATCGGGGTGCGCCTCCGGACGCCCTTGAAGGACCGCACCCTGTACCATGCCGAGAGCGCCCACGACGTGGTGTGGCGGCGAGACGGCCCGGTTACCCTGGTGGCTCGCGGGATTCGCCAGACGTCGCCGGCGGGGCTGGAGGACGACGTGGACTTCGGCCTCGTGGACGAGTTCTGGGACCCGGCGCGGGATCGGCTCCTGCTGGGCGACCGTGAGCCGGTGGAAGAGGACGAAGGGGACGCGGACTTCACCATCGAGCATCCTCTGGAGCCCTCGGGTGCCGGCGCCTACCGATTCGCTTCGGGGGACACCGTGGTGGTGGCCCTCCCCGACGGACCCGAGGTCCGCGTCGTGGAGTTGCTCATGACGCCGCGGCTCAGGCATGCCACGCGGCTGGTGGGATCCCTCTGGGTGGAGCCCGGATCGGGTGCCCTCGTCCGTGCGACGTACCGGCTCTCCGAGACGCTCGACGTCCTTCGCGATATCGACGACGTCCGGGAAGAAGACGAGGCCGGCGAGTTCCGGTGGGTTCCAGGCCTCCTCAAGCCGTGGACGTTCGACGCCACCGTCATCACCGTGGACTACACCCTCTGGGACGGGGACGTCTGGCTTCCCCGCCGGTGGCGCGCGGAAGGCGTGGTGCGGGCGGGGATCCTGGAAGCGCCCGGGGAGTTCGACCGAGCCTTCCGATTCACCTGGGTGGGCACGGACGGACCGGACCCGGCCGCGGAGGTCCAGCCCACCCCGGCGGACCACGTGCCGGAAGGGTATGCCCTCACGCCTGGTGAGCGTCGCCGTCATGGCCAGGAGGTGCGGCTCCTCGCGCCCACGGACCCGGCCTCCTTGCGGGACAGCCCCGACCTGCCCCCGCCGGTGTGGGAGGACGCCCCTGGGTTCGTCACCACGTCCGAGGTGGACGCCCTGGTGACCCGACTCGACCAAGCGGTCATGGCGCCCTCGGCGTCCACCCCCCGTTGGCTCCGGTGGGGGCCACAACGACCCGACCTCCTGCGGTACAACCGCGTGGAGGAGCTCTCCGTCGGTGTGCGAGGAGCCGTCCTGCCACAGGTGGCGGGCCGCGCGCTCTCCCTGGAAGGCACGGTGCGCCTGGGCACGGGTGACCTCCACCCCAACGTCCGGTTGGACGCCACGAGGGTGTCGCTGCGACGGTCCCTGGAGGTTTCCATATTCCACGAGCTCGCCGCCACGGACGAGCGCGGTCGGCACCTCGCCGCGGGCAACTCGGTCATGGCGTTGCTGGCGGGGCGGGACGACGGGGACTACTACCACCGCACGGGCGGATCCGTCTCCCTCGCGCCGCCGCCCCAGCGGCGCCCGGTCTGGGCCGTGGAAGTGAGCACGCAGCGACACCAGGCCGTGGCACCCGAGACCCGTACCTCACTGGTCCGCCTATGGGAGGGCGGGGGCTGGGCCTTCCGCCCCAACGTGATCGCCGCCGAGGGGTGGGAGCACGCCGTGACCGTACGCCTGGCACCGTCCATGGGGAGCGATCCCCAGGGCATCCAGGCGGGCCTCAGCTGGAGCGGAACGGCAGCCCGGGGCACCCTGGGCCACTACCGCACCGCGCTCAGCGGGCGGGTGGCCGTTCCGTTGGGTCCCGACTATCGCTTGGGCCTCCGTGCCTGGGGCGGGGTCGCCACGTCGGACGTGCCCCCCCAGCGAGCGTTCGCCGTGGGTGGGACTTCCTCCCTGCGCGGGTACGCGCCCAGGAGCCTGGTCGGGTCCTGTGGGGCCGGTGGGACGATGGAGGTGCAACGTGTCCTCGCCGCCACGGCCCTGGTGGCTTTCGCCGACGTGGGCTGGGCCGGCCCCTGCGAGGAGCTCCAGGTCGACGCCATGCTTCGCGCGGCCGGCGTGGGCGTCTCGTTTCTCGATGGGCTCATCCGGGCCGACCTGTCGCGGGGGCTGGCTTCCGGACGGCGGCTTCGGTTCGATCTGTATCTCGACGGACCTTTCTGAGGACGCTTCCCCCAGGGGCACCGTCCGGAGCGCGGGGGATGAGCCGGCGCGGGCGCTTTTCCTGTGAAACGGGGTGGCAGGCACAGGCCGGCGCCATCAAGCACCTTTTCGCACTAAACACTGTTACGCCCGGATGGCACGGTAGTCGTTGACCGAAAACGCGGATGTGTTTACAGTGTTCACCATGTCGGACCAAAGAGATAATATCCTGGCGCACGCTTGCGATCTGTACCTGGACGAGGGCCTGGACGGCTTCTCCATGCGCAAGCTGGCCAAGCGAGTCGGCGTGACCGCACCGGCCCTGTATCGGCACTTCGAGAGCCGTGAGCAGGTGCTGGTCGACGTCGTGCGGGAGGCATTCCGCGAGTTCACCGGGTATCTGTACCGAGCCCTCGAGGGCCGGACGGCTCTCGATCGGCTTCGCCGGGCGGGGTTGGGGTACCTGGACTTCGCACTCGACCACCCGCTGTGGTACCAGATGGTCTTCATCGCCCCTGAGCACATCGGGCAGCAGACCCTGCCCGACGACCTGGAGTCCCAGGGGTGTGCGGTGCACCAGTTCTGGGTGGACCGGCTACGGGAGTGCGTGGACGCCGGACTGCTGCTTCCTGGAGACCCGAAGGAGATCAGCTTGACCATGTGGGCCCATGCCC
Source organism: uncultured Gemmatimonadaceae bacterium (assembly GCA_964350235.1). Lineage (GTDB taxonomy): Bacteria > Gemmatimonadota > Gemmatimonadetes > Longimicrobiales > Gaopeijiaceae > JAWLHJ01. The sequence goes on from CAYGKI010000217.1 coordinate 3,988, forward strand.
ACGGCCTGATCAAGCTCTACCAGCACGGGCACCTCCAGATGGGTGAGGACGAGTTCCGGGAAACGTACATGGCTTCGGTTTCCAGAATGATGACGGGCATCGCGACGGACGCGTACCGTGCCGAGGTGGCCCGGGAGCAGGAGGCCCTAGCGGCCGCTTCCGGCCTCTGACGAGACATGAACCAACGGGTGATCGGGGATGCCCCGGGACCCGCCAAGGATATGTGGAGGATGTGGATGGGTAACGGTTTGACGCGCGGGGTGCCCTTCAAGGGCGCGGCGCTTCTCTTCGGCCTGCTGCTCGTGACGCCCCTCGGGGCCATGGGGCAGGAGGCCCGGGTGCTTGGGCTCGAAGAGGCTGTGCGCACCGCGCTTGATCGGAGCCGGGAGGTCCGGAGCGCCGAGCTCGGCCTCGAGGAGGCCAACGAGCGGGTGTCGGAGGCGTGGAGCAGCGTCTACCCCTCCATTGACTTCAACGCGAGCTACACGCGCAACCTCTCGCCCTCCGTGAACTTTCTGCCCGCGGCCATCTTCGACCCCACCGCTGGGCCGGACGACTACATCGCGGTGCAGTTCGGGGCGGACAACCAGTGGCAGTCCACGATTTCCCTCGAGCAGCCCATCTTCTCCGCGGGCGCCTTCCTTGGCGTCGGCGCGGCGGGCCGATACCGCAGCCTGCAAGAGGAAGTCGTGCGCGGACGGGTCCAGACGGTGGTCACCGGGGTCCGGACGGCTTACTACGGCCTTCTCCTGGCTCAGGAGCAGGCCCGACTCACCGAGAACTCGGTGCGACGGGTCCGTCAGTCGTTGGAAGAGACCAAGGCGCTGAACACCGCCGGCATCGCGTCCGACTACGACGTGCTTCGCCTGGAAGTGGAGTTGGCCAATCTGGTCCCCAACCTCCGGCGCGCAGAGAACGCCGTGGAGCAGGCCCGGCGCCAGCTCGCCGTGGAGCTCGACCTCCCGGAAGGCGCGGCCCTACAGGTCCGAGGAGCCCTGGCCAGCATCGATCTGGAGAATCCCGGCGCGAACACGCCCGAGAACCGGGAGATCCTGTCCTTCGTGGGATTCCAGGACGCGGCGGACGTGGAGCGCGCCGTCTCCATGGCGCGTGAGATGCGCTCCGACATTCGTCAGCTGGAGCTGACGGCTTCGCTGCGCAAGACCGAGATGCGGCTCGAGCAGGTGGAGTACCTCCCGAGGATCTCGTTCTTCGGGAACTACATCATCAACGCCCAGGACAACGGGAGTCCCAACTTCTTCGCCCGGGGAGACGGCCAGCGCGCCTACTCCAGGAACATCGGCATCAGCGTCAGCCTGCCCATCTTCCAGGGCTTCTCCAGGGATGCCCGCATTGATCAGCGCCGTGCGGTGCTGAGGCAGGCCGAGACGGAGACGGAGTACGTGACGGACCAGGTGGTCTCGGAAGTGCGCACGCTGGTGGATCTGGCGGACGAGGCGTACCTCCGCGCCAGCGGGCAGGGTCTGGCCGTCCAGCAGGCGCGAAGGGGCTTCGAGATCGCCAGCGCGCAGTATCGCGAAGGGTTGGGGAGCCAGCTGGAGCTGACGGACGCCGAGGTGGCCCTCCGTCAGAGTGAGTTCAACTACGCACAGGCCGTCTACGATTATCTCGTGGCGCGGGCCGAGCTCGATCAGGCCACCGGGCGAGTCCCGCTGGTGGACGTGGAGCTGGGCGAGGCCTCCGAGGCCGGGGAGAACCGATGACGCACCTGAGCAGGCATATCGACGAGAGGACGATCATGAAGCGGACGTGGACGATGCGAGGACTTCCTCTGGTGGCTGCCGCCCTGGTGGCCGGTTGCGGCGGCGACGCTCAGGCGGATGGCGCTTCGGAGCAGGC
>CAYGKI010000218.1:0-5841 GCA_964350235.1 uncultured Gemmatimonadaceae bacterium
CGCACGTCCACCACGATGATGCCGTTCTGGTTCGGCACGATCGCCGGCATCGCACCCTGGGTGGGCATCCTGATCCAGATCGTCGGCTCGGAGACGGTGCCGGGCTTCGTCTACGGCATCGTGGTGGTGCAGTTCGTGCTGTTCTTCAGCTTCGGCCTCAACCAGTGGCTGCAGTACCGGGGCATCGGCAAGTGGACCGACTACGTCTCCGGCGAGAAGGCATACCTGGTGCTCGGCTTGGCGGCGAAGTCGCTGCTCGCCTGGCAGATCTATTTCCCCAGCCTCGACTGACGCGCCCCACATCCGAACCCCCACCCCGACCCCGTTTGCGTTGCAGTTCCGGTGGGGCGGGCCACCGAGATCGCGACACGAACGAAGCGGATCGTGTTCGGTACCATCGCCCGATGACCCTCGACGACGTCCGAGCGACGGCGCAGGCGGTGCGCAGCGGCGAGGTGTCGGCTCGGGAGCTGATCCAGCGTTCCTTCACCGAGATCGAGGCCGAACAGCCACGGCTGAACGCCTTCGTTCATCTGGACGTCGAGGGTGCACTCGCAGCGGCCGACGCCGTCGACCGGGCCCGCGCCGCCGGCGACCCCATCGGCCCGCTGGCCGGGGTGCCGTTCGGGGTCAAGGACCTCGAGGACTGCGTCGGCATGCCGACCACGCGCGGCTCACGCTGGTACGCCGACGCTCCCCCGGCGACCCGCGACGACATCCACGTGGAACGGTTCCGAGCAGCCGGGGGGATCCCGATCGGCAAGACCGCAGCGCCGGAGTTCGGTGCGTTCGGCTACACGTCCAGCCCACTGCACGGGACCACCCGCAATCCCCGGAACCCCGAGCGCACACCCGGCGGGTCGAGCGGCGGCACCGCAGCGGCGGTTGCGGCGGGAGCGATTCCGTTCGGCACCGCCAGCGACGGTGGTGGCTCCATCCGAGGCCCCGCCGCGTCGTGCGGGCTGCCCGGGTTGAAGCCCACCTACGGCCGTGTCCCGACGTTCGGGGTCACCCGCCACGCCGGCAACGCCGTGAACTTCGCCCTGGCCACCACGGTGGCCGACACGGCGCTGCTGTTCGACATCGCCGTCGGTCCCGACATGCGCGACCGCACGAGCCTGCCCGCGCCGGGCATCTCGTACCTCGACGTGATCGAACAGCTCGACGTCACCGGTCTCCGTGCGGCGTGGTCGCCCGATCTCGGGTTCGTCACCACGGACCCCGAGGTGGTCGAACTCACCGAACGGGCCGCCGCGACACTCGTCGACGCCGCAACGCTGATCGAGGTCGATACCGCCATCGGCATCGACGACTTCATCCGCATCTACGCGTTCATGGAGAGCGCGGACCAGTTCGTCGACGTTCCCGACGACTGGGAGGATCGGCTCGACGAACTCGATCCGCTCGTCGCCGGTGGTTGGCGGCGAAATCGCGCTGTGACGCTGCCCCAGTTCGCCAAGATCGAGCGAACTCGCCGCGAGCTCGAGCTGCAGATCGCCGAGCTGTTCGAGCACATCGACGTGCTGCTGACGCCCACGAACCCGTGCGCGCCGTTCGCTGCCGAGGGCCCGATGCCCACCGAGATCGCCGGCCAGCGCTGCCACGCCGGCAGTGCCGCCCTCCTGACCATGCTGGCCAACGTCGCCAACCTGCCGGCGATCAGCGTGCCGGCCGGCCTCACCGCCGACGGTCTGCCGGTCGGGCTGATGATCACCACCGCGCGACACCGCGAGGACCAGTGCCTCCGCCTCGCCCGGATCTTCGAGCAGGCCGCTCCCTGGCCCCTCCACGCCCCCTGACCAAGCTCCCGAAACCCGTTTGTGTTGCATTCCCGGTGGGGCGGGCCACCCAGATCTGCACACAAACGTGGTCGGGTTGACGCCGGGGCCGGGCCGCGGTCAGGTGGCCGGTTTGGCGTAGTCGACGGAGAACCAACGTTCGGGGTGCAGCCGGATCACGATCTCGTCGGGGACGGCGCTCGACGCTGCGTACCCGCGGCCCATCTCCTCACCGAGGTAGCGGATCGCCATCGGCACCACCGCGGCGTGAGCTGCGTCCGCGTCGAGTTCGACGATCTCCACCGGCCCCTCGACGCTGACGTACTTGTACGGCAGCTCCTCCTGCTGTGCACACAACGAGGCACGGCCCGCGGCGGCGGCCAGGCGACCCTTCACCGACGAGGCGCTCGTGAGCACCTCGACGACGCCGCCGGGCTCGTACGAGTACCACACCGGCACGACCAACGGCGGTCCGTCGGCCCGTTCGATCCCGATCACCCCGACGTGCAGGCCGGCCAGGAACTCCTGGCGCTCGGATTCGGTCATCGTCTGGTCAGCCATGTCGAGCATCCTGTCAGACCCGACCAGCGCCACGCCACGGTCGCAGTGCGACCGGGCAGCTGTGATGGACTGGGCCGATGAGCACCACGGAGCAGGCGCCGCTTCTCACCCTGTACCGGGCGACCGGCTCGAAGCCGCCGCCGGATCTCCACCCGAACGGCATCAACCACCTCGCGCTGGCCACCGCCGACATGAAGGCGCAGCTGACCTTCTTCGCAGAGGTGCTCGGCTGCCCCACGCGGGCGCTGTACTGGATGCACGGCGTCGCGGACACCTTCCACGGTTTCGTCGAACTCGCCGACGACAGCTACCTCGCGTTCGTGCAGGCGCCCGGCAACCCGACCGAGCCGCAGTGGGGCGTGACCCACTCGGGCAACGCCGGTGATCCCGTCACGGCCGGCACGATGCAGCACGTCGCGTTCAACGTGGACACGATGGACGACCTGCTCACCATGCGCGACCGGATTCGCCACCACGGCATCCAGGTGCTCGGGCCACTGGACCACGGGATGATCCAGTCGATCTACTTCGCCGGGCCCGAGCACCTCAGCCTCGAGGTGTGCGTGGGACGCGACATCGACGAACGCCAGTGGGTCGATCCCGAGGTCCAGGGGTTGTGCGGGATCTCCGACGCCGAACTCGAGCGTCTGGTCGACCCGCCGGGGTTCCACCGCCCCGACGAGCCGGTCCGACAGCCGCCGTACGATTCGGCGGCGCCGAACCTGCGCTACTCCGAGCAAGCCCGTGCGTTCATCATGGGCATGAGCGACGCGGACGTCTGGACCAACCTCAGCGAGTCGACTCCACCGGTGTCACCGAGCTGACGCCGACGACGGCGCCGACGACAGCGACGGCGTCACACGTTGCGGAACGTGATGCTCAGACGCGCCCCTGCGCGGCGGACCTTGGGCACCGTGTGTTCCCAGTCGTGCTGACAGGCGCCACCCATCACGAAGAGGTCACCGTCGCCCAGCCGCCACGCGAGGGACGGCCCGCCGCCGCGGGGTCGGAGCCGCAACGGCCGTGGTGACCCGACGCTCACGATGACCACGATCGGGTCGGTCACGACGTGACGGTGGCGATCGCCGTGCCAGGCGACCGAGTCGTCGCCGTCGCGATACAGATTGAAGCCGATCGAGGTGAGCTGCTCGCCGTAGCGCTGCGACAGCACTGCCCGGATCTCGCCCAGCAACGGGATCGGCTCGGGCAGACCACCGTCGAGGTGCCACCACGCCGACAGCCGCGGCTCGTCGACGAGACGATCGAACATCTTGACCTGGGTGCGCTGTCGGAGCGGGAGCACTCGCACGAGTTCGTCGAAGACGGTGTCGGCGCCACGGAGCCAGCCCCGACCGATGTCGACCCACGACCGGTCGTCGAGTTCGACACGCTCGACCGCGGCGAAGGTCGTATCGACGTCGGGGTCGAGCAGCCCGAACAGCGATCCCTGACGGGCGGCCATGCCGATCGGAACATCCACGGCACCATGTTACGAACACATGTTCGCAAACGTCAACCGCTGGTGTCACCCGCCTGACGACGACCCGTCAGGATCAGTCGGGTCCACAGGGTCGGTCGCCGGCGAGAGACGCACCTTCACCACGTTGGTGACCAGTTTGATGAACACACCGATGATGATCACGTCCACCACCATCTGGACCATCACGACGATTCGGGCGGCGTCGCTGACCGGGGCGATGTCGCCGTAGCCGATCGTGGTGAGCGTCGTGAGCGCGAAGTAGAGCGCAGCGACGTGGTCGAGCGATTCGTCGAATGCGTCGGCGTCGTAGGACGACAGACCAAGGTAGATGCCGGCGAAGAGGACGAGCAGCAGGATCAACGACACCGCGAGCGCTTCGATGCCCCGTAGCGTCGGGAACTCGGCGTGCGCCACCGCGCGCAGTTGGGCGATGCTCACGACCGTGAGGGCGACCACGCCGGCGACCACGACGAGCCAGAGTTGCGTGAGCGATTCCCGATCGAAGGGCAACAGGAAGAACGTGCCGAGCAGCAGCACCACGGCCACGACGATGCGCATGGCAGCGAAGCGGATCGTCCGGCGCCGACGTCCTTGAACCGCCGAGCCCAGCAGACGTCGATGCCGCTCGAGCCCGGTCGATCCCATGCCTTCAGCGTAGGCGTCGAGGCGCACCGGCACCGGAAGCGCCGAGCACCGCAAGCGTCACTCGAAACCCGGCGCGCCGGCCCCCCGTGTCGAGTGTGTCATCTGGGGTCAGACCCCAGATGACACACTCACTCGGACCAGGCCTTGATCTTCTCGATCATCTCCAGCGGGTTCGGGCCGTGCGGGTTCACGTTGAGATACGTCACGCCGACGTCCTTGAACACCTGGATGCGTTCGCGGACGTGACCCTCCTCGCCGATCAGCGCGGACAGGTCGATGTACTCGTCGGGCACCGCCGCGATCGCCTCGCCTCGCTTACCGGACAAGAACAGGTCCTGGATCTCGGCGGCCTCCTGCTCCCAGCCGTACCGCACGAACAGGTCGTTGTAGAAGTTCTTCGACTTCGCGCCCATCCCACCGACGTAGAACCCGATCAGACCACGAGCCGCCTCACGCGCCTCGTCGACGTGGGCGCCCGAACCCAGCGCCACCGTGCCACCGGCGATGATCTCCAGCGGCGCCTTGCCCGGATCGCGCTTGGCCGTGCCGGCCGCCAGCGCCTCACCCCACACCTGCTGGAAACGGTCCGGCACGAAATGGATCGTCTGCCAGATGTCGGCGATCTCCGCAGTGAGCTCGACGTTCTTCGGCCCGATCGTGGCCAGCGAGATCGGGATGTCCCTCGCAGGCGGCCGGTTCATGAACTTGATCGGCTTACCGAGCCCCGTGCCACCCTCGGCGAGCGGCAACTGATACGTCGCCCCGTCGTGTTCGACCTTGTCGCCGCTCCAGACCTTGCGACAGATCTCGATGGTGTCACGCGTCCGCCCGATCGGCTTCTCGAACGGCACACCGTGCCAGCCCTCGATCACCTGCGGTCCCGACGTCCCGAGTCCGAGCACGAAGCGCCCGTCCGACAACGCGTCGAGCGTCGCCGCCGTCTGCGCGATCAGCGCTGGACTGCGCGAGTAGAGGGGAATGATGCCGGTCATCAACTGCACCGTCGACGTCTGTCCGGCCAGGTAGCCGAGCGTGGAGATCAGGTCGTAGCCGTAGATCTCGGCCCCCCAGATCAGGTCGACCCCCGCCGACTCGAGATCGCGTGCCTGCTTCGCGAGTTGTTTCGGGTCACCGTTGAAACCGATGGTGGTGGAGATCTTCATCGCCGTTGCCTTTCCTCGAAATGTCCCCTGACCGTAGTCAGGACACCGCCTCGCACTGCAGTCCGCGCCGACGGCCGCGCAGGCGGACGGGACAGGGGTCTCCCCGCCGTTCCGATCAGGCGAACGGCCCGCCCTCGGCGAACGCGTACGACACGAACCGCTCCCCCATCCGCTGGTAACCGGCGCTGTTCGGGTGCAGACCGTCGGGCATGTC
>CAYGKI010000219.1:0-831 GCA_964350235.1 uncultured Gemmatimonadaceae bacterium
TCGGAACCTTCCTCGGTCCCGAGTTCCCGTCCCTGCTCGGGGCACCGGTGGGCCGCGCCGTCGTCGTCGCCGTCGCTCGGCGTGGATGGCTGCTACCTCGGGATACGTGGGACTTCCCACCCCGCGCGTCCTGGAGCGCCGAATGGGTGAGCGGTCTCGAAGAGGAAGCGAGCGAGGCTCCGGACAAGGGTGGGATGTCGGGGCCACGTGCCTGGGCCCCCTATGCCCTCCTCGGGGTGCTCCTGGTGCTCACCAGGCTCCCCGCGCTCCCGCTTGGCGCCTGGCTCCGGACACCGGCCCTCACCTGGGACGGCATCCTCGGAACAGGGATCACCGCGTCCACCACACCGCTCTACCTTCCGGGGTTCGTGCTGGTCGTGGTGGTGGCCCTCACCGCGTGGCTCCATGGCATGCGTCCCGCCACCGTGGCCGGCGCCGTGCGATCTTCGTCCCGTGTGCTGGTGGGCGCGGGTTTCGTCCTGGTCTTCACCGTGCCCATGGTCCGGATCTACATCAACTCGGACGTGAACGCGGCCGGGCAGCTCGCCATGCCCCTCGCCATGGCCGAATGGGTGGCCGGGAACGTCGGGAGCGTCTGGCCGTTCTTCGCGGGGGTGACGGGTGCGCTGGGTGCCTTCATCGCCGGCTCCAACACCGTGAGCAATCTCATGTTCTCGGCGTTCCAGTTCGGCATCGCCGAGCGGCTGGCCATGTCCACGGTGACCATCGTGGCGCTGCAGGCCGTGGGCGCCGCGGCGGGCCAGGTGAGCGCCCTCCACCTCCACGGCTTGCGGGAGCGGACGGGGGGTGTCCAGGGACGGAGGGTAGCCG
>CAYGKI010000219.1:841-5827 GCA_964350235.1 uncultured Gemmatimonadaceae bacterium
GAGCGGTCCCACCGAGCGGATCAGGCCTCGAGCGCCTCGAGCAGCGCCGCCCTCACCTCCTCGTGGCGGGTCGATGCGAGGGGCTCACCACCGTCGGTCACGTAGAAGACGTCCAGCGCCTGGTTCTTCTCCGTCGAGATCTTGGCGAGGCCGATGTCCAGCCCCAACCGCGCCAAAGTCGTGGCGATCCGGTACACCACCCCGGGCTGGTCGTCCGCCCTCACCTCCACCACCGTGCGACCCGAAGGGTCGGGCTCCACGAAGCGAACGGCCGGCGGTGCAGGCGGGCGCCGGCGCCGGCGCCGGGCCTGGCGGGCTCTCTGTCGCTCCACGGCTTCCGCCGGGTCACGCGCGCCGGCGAGCGCGGCTTCGATCTCACCCGTGATCTCGGGATAGCGGTCCTCCGGGACCGGGTGGACGGGCCCCGCCGCCATGGCGTCACTCACACGGAACACATCCAGAGCCACACCGTCGTCCCGGGTGAAGACGTCCACGCTGAGGATGTCGAGGCCCGCCCCGGTGAGCGCGCCCGCCACCTTGCCGAGCACGCCTCGGGCGTCCGCCACACAGACGGAAACCACCGTGTACGGGCCACGATCGGAGGCGCGCCAGTCCGTGAGGACGTTCCGGCTGGCCAGCGTGCGCACCATCTGAAGGTGGTCCGCGATGACCTCCGGCGGAACCAGCCTGGGATACCGGTCGGGAAGGTGGCTGAGGAACTCCTCCACATCGCTCCTCAGGATCTCGGGATGCCCGAGCGCCTCCAGCACACGCTCGGCCAGGGCACCGTCTTCGGCGAGGTGACGGGGCTGGAGGCCGCGCAGGGCGTGCAGGGCCCGATCATACAGATCGCAGAGGAGCGCCGCCTTCCAGTCGTTCCACGTACCGGGCCCAACGCCGGTGATGTCCGAATGTGTGAGCACGAAGAGCATGCGCAGGCGGTCCTCGGTCTCCACCGTCTCCGCGAACCCGCGGATCACCGCCGGATCCATGAGATCCCTCCGCTGAGAGACCCGGGACATGACCAGATGCTTGTTGACCAGGAACACCACGTCCGCCGTGACATCATCGGACAGATGGAGGCGCTTGCAGATCCGCTTGGCCATGGCGGCGCCCTTCGTGACGTGGTCTCCTCCCTGCCCCTTGCCGATGTCGTGGAGCAGGAGCGCCAGGGCCAGCCGGCTCCGGTCCTGGACGGCATCCAGCGCCTCTCCAAGGGGCACGAGCGCCCCCTTCCGGACCTCGTCACCTGCCAGGTCATCCAACGCCTCCAACGTGCGGAGGGTGTGCTCGTCGATGGTGTACCGGTGGTAGTGGTCGTGCTGGACCAGAAGGGTCACCCGGCGGAACTCGGGCATGTACCGGGCAAGGAAGCCGGCTTCGTGCATGGCGCGCAGGGTGGGCGCCACGCGTCCCGTGCGACCCAGCATGCGAAGGAACCGCTCCGCCGCCTCGGGCGACTGACGGAGCTTGCGATCCACCAGATCCAGATGCGCCCGCACCTCCTCGAGAAGGGCATCGCCCACCGTCGCCCCATGGTCCTGCGCCACCTCGAACACCTCGAGCAGCTTGAGCCCGTCGCCGCGGGGATCGAACCCCTCGGGAGCCGGCTCCAGCACCCCGTCCCGGAGGCGGTAGCGCCGACCCGGCCCCACCGCCACGGCCCGCGGGCGACCCCGCAGACCCAGGAAGCCCTCCTCGTCTGCCCAGAAGTCCGCCTCCAGCAGGAAGGCATCGGTGAATCTCAGCACCTCCTGTGCCCGGAGGTACAGGTCCCGCATGAAGATCTCCGAAGCCGCGGCGGCACGCTGGTCCGAGTATCCCAGGCTCTCGGCCAGCTGCGGCTGGAGCTCCAGGCCGATGAGGTCGGTACGGCGCCCCGTCTGGAAGTGGGCCTCGTTCCTCACCCGCAGAAGGAAGTCGTACGCACGAAGCGCCCGAGCCAGCTCGGATCTCTGCAACACGCCGGCTTCCATCAGGCCCTCGAGCTGGAGCGCTCCGTAGCGAGCCAGCCCCACCCACCCTACCAGGTGGAGATCGCGCAGGCCGCCGGCACCTTCCTTGAGATGGGGCTCCTGCATCCCGGCGACGGGGCCGTACTTGCCGCGGCGACCCCGGACCTCCGCCTGCATGGCTTCCTTGAAGAAGCGGTTCGCGCGGGTGTGCCCGTAGACCCGCGTGGCCATGTCCGACTCGAGCTTGTCGAAGATCTCGGGGCTCCCGGTGAGGAGGCGCGCCTCGGACATGGCGTTCCGAGCATGCAGGTCCGACCGGCCCATGCGCACGCAGTCGCTCACCGAGCGCACGCTGTGCCCCACCTCGAGTCCCACATCCCAGAGAAGAGGGAGCAGGAACTCGACGAACTCCGTCATGACGGGCGTGCGTCGCTCGGGATGCAGGAAGAGGATGTCCACGTCCGAGAGCGGGGACAGCTCGCGTCGACCGTACCCGCCCAGCGCCACCACCGCGCAACGACCCAACTCGGAGCGCGCCGACGGTCCCAGGTCCTCCGCCACCATGCGGCATGCGCGCGTCACCACCACGTCGACGACGTCACTCCTGCCCCGGGCGATCTCCCGTCCCCCCAGCCCGAACTCGTGTCTCCTGCGGAGATGCACGGATTCGTTGTCCAGGAAACCTCGAAACGAGCGAATCCGTTTCGCCGTCTCGGGAGGCACGGACGCCAACCGGTCCTGCGCCCGACCTCTCAGACGACGCTCTTGAAGGTTCATGACTGTCGGATGCTCCAGGTGCGTGGGAGCGAGGGCCGGCATCACCGGGCACCGCCGGGCCTGCTGGCGATGCGCTCCATCGACTCAGCGACGGAGATGAGCGAACGCCATGGCCTCATCGGTGGCTCCTATGTCCGGATATCTATCTGAGAACGGGCCGCGGGGAGGCCCCCCGCGGCCCGGTAAGCATGGAGGAGCGGAGCGGCCTCAGGCCGAAGCCCCCGCCGTGGCGCTGAACGTGTCGGGAGCGTAGGCCTCGTTTCCGTGCTCGAACACGTCCAGGCCCGCGACCTCCTCGTCCGGCGAGACGCGAAGTCCGTACACCGCGTCCGCGACCTTGAAGAACACGAACATGGTGCCGAACACCCAGACGAAGGCCGCCACGATGCCGAGGAGCTGCGTGCCGATGATGGCCAGCGTCACGCCGCCCACGTTGAAGAGGCCCGCCGCCAGGGTTCCCCAGGCGCCGCACACCCCATGCACGGAGATGGCCCCAACGGGGTCGTCGATCTGACGCCGGTCGAAGAACAGCACGGAGAAGACCACCAGGACGCCGGCCAAGAGGCCGATGATGATGGACGACCCGGGGGTCACGTTGGCACACCCGGCCGTGATGCCGACCAGGCCGGCCAAGGCGCCGTTGATGCTCATGGTGGCGTCGGGCTTCTTGAGGTACAGCCATGAAGTGAGCATGGCCGCCACCGCTCCGGCAGCCGCCGACAGGTTGGTGTTCACCGCGATGAGGGCGATGTCCACCGTGGCGGCGGTGGTGCTGCCGGCATTGAAGCCGAACCACCCGAACCACAGGATGAACATCCCCAGCGTGGCCAGAACGAGGTTGTGGCCAGGCATGGCCCGCGGCTTCCCTTCCACCGTGTACCGGCCCAGCCTGGGCCCGATGACCATGGCACCGGCCAGCGCGCCCCAACCACCCACGCTGTGCACCACCGTGGAGCCGGCGAAGTCGATGAAGCCGAGTCCCTCCAGCCACCCGTCGCCCTTGTACAGGCTTCCCCAGGCCCAGCTCCCGAAGACGGGATACACGAAGGCGGTGAGGAAGATGCTGTACATGATGTAGGCGCCGAACTTGGTCCGCTCGGCCACCGCGCCGGAAACGATGGTGGCGGCCGTGGCGGCGAAGACGGTCTGGAAGATCCAGAACGCATAGAGCCACGGGTCCTGGTCGGTGGCGAAGTCGGAGAGCATGAACCCTCCTGTGCCGAACCAGCCCCCGCTGGGCCCGAACATGAGTCCGAAACCGACGAGGAAGAACGCGAGAGATCCCATGGAGAGATCCATCATGTTCTTCATGCATATGGTCACCGCGTTCTTGGCCCGGGTCATGCAGACCTCGACCAGCGAGAAGCCGGCCTGCATGAGGAACACCAACACGGCGGCCAGAAGCGTCCAGAGGAAGTCCATGTTACGCTGGACGAGTTCGACGCCCGCGGCGTTCGCCTCTATGGAGGGTGCGTCCTGGGCGCCCAGGGCCGTGGGGCCGAGCGCCAGGACGGCAGCGGCCGCCCAGGCCAGCGCGCGGGGAGGGTTGGGGACGATATGCCTGCTCACTCGAATCACCTCGTGGGGATGGAAGTTCGGGGGGGTCGACCCGTGCTCAGATGGCGGACTCGCCGCGTTCTTCGGTCCGGATGCGGATGACGTCGTCCAGGGACGAGACGAAGACCTTGCCGTCGCCGAACTTCCCGGTCTTCGCCGTCAGGAGGATGGCGCTGACCACGTCCTCCGCGACGGCTTCCGCCACCACCACCTCGAGCTTGAGCTTCGGCACGAACTCGACCTTGTATTCCGTGCCCCTGTACGTCTCGGACTGCCCCTTTTGCCTTCCGAAGCCCTTCACCTCCGTCACCGTCATCCCCACCACACCGGCGTCCTGGAGTGCCACCTTCACGGACTCCAGGAGGTGGGGCCGGATGATCGCTTCGACCTTCTTCATCTCGCCTCCTCTCATGAGCGCGACGTCCGCTCGGCGGGGTGGGCATGGCCTCCAACCGCGCGTCGGACGTATCTGGACGGCGGGCACTTCGGCAAGACACGTACCACGCGCGGAAGCCCCCTCGAGCCTCGCCCACTACCATGCTAACTGGTTCTTAGGCAAGCACTTGGATGCTCACACGGGAGAGACGTCGGCGGGACTCTGCGACCTACATTTTTGTAGGATTAGCGTCATCTCACGACAATTTCGTCGCCTAGCCGGCCCGTGGAAGGCCGGGGCTCGCGCGCGCCGCGGCGGCGA
>CAYGKI010000220.1:0-5790 GCA_964350235.1 uncultured Gemmatimonadaceae bacterium
GCGCAGCTTCTCCACCTCCTCCTCGATGGACGAGCTCACCGCCGAGTTCCCGATATTGGCGTTGATCTTCACTTTGAAGCTCCGACCGATGATCATCGGCTCGATCTCCGGGTGGTTCACGTTGGCCGGGATGATGGCTCGGCCCCGGGCCACTTCGTCGCGGACGAATTCGGGGGCCATCCCCTCCCGGAGGGCGACGAACTCCATCTCCGGAGTGATCTCACCCCTGCGGGCGTGGGTCATCTGGGTGACCGAGCCGGTTCCACGGAGCGTCCGGCGACGCAGGCCGTCGGGCATCTCCAGCTCCCCTGCGAGGGCACGGGTCCGTCCCGTCTCGCGAACGTCCCGGGTCCCGATCCACGGGTCACGGAGGGGCGGGAGCCCCTGGCGGACGTCCGTCTCCCGCGGGCCACTGGTATCGTAGACGCGAAGGGGAGACTCGCCCCCGCTCAGAGCGATCTCCCGCATGGGGACGCGAACGCCGTGGCGTCCTTCCACGTACACCTTGCGGGAGTTGGGAAACGCGCCCGGATAGTCCGTACCGGTGTCCGGGGTCGATGGGGTCACGCGTCGCCCGGAAGCAGGCCGGCTGGACATTGACTCGTGACGGGTACCGTCTCGCTCGCTCATGAGGTCTCCACTCGTGGCGGAGGAAGCGATGACGGCCAGACCCGGATCGGGCCCGCCCATGGCTACGGAACCGCGCCGAGGGGTCCCGTGTGCCGCGCTCCCTACGCCGGTTTGAACCGGATCAGGTTCCAAGGGTCTGTCTCAACCCCACGACTCGGTGGGATGCCCCTGGCGGCTTCAGGGCCTCCACCCACGGCGGAGCGCCCTGCGGATGGCAAGGTAGACCCGACCAGGGTCGGTCGAAAGCCCCGCCGGGACCCAGGAGCAAGAGCGAGCTCCTCCGAACGGGCCTCGCCGCCCGTCGGTCCGGCGTCAGGGCGTGGGGATCAGCGTACGGCCCGGATCGACACCCCCTCCGTTTCCGGAGGAGCTGGTGCCCTGGATGGCCTCCGATGCGAGGAAGATCCCGACGCCCACGCCCACCGCGCTCACCGCGGTGCGCCACCATGAGAGTCGCTTGACCTCGGCCGTGCGTATGGCGCTCGACGGCACCGTGAGGGAGAACGAGGCCGGATCGAAGCGAGCGTCCCCGGCCGCATACATGGCGCTGGCGGCCACCACCCACTCGTTCTGGCTCCGATGCACCAGCGACCCGTCCACCCGGTGCACCTCGTGCGCGGTGTACCCGGACACGTCGAAGCTTCTGGGCGTGCCCAGGTGCAACCGCACGGACGTCCCCTCCTCGAGGGGCGGAGACGGCGTACTCAGGGGCACGTACTGGTAGCACCCACCCACGTTGGCCAGGAGAACGAGTGACAGCAGCGGGCGGAGACGGCGCGTCATGAACGCTCTTCCGTATGGGGGTGCGAGGGAAGGTGAGCGCATGCTACACACCCCGGGGCATCCAGGTTCTCCCAGGGAAGCCCGTCAGGCAGGGGGACAGGCGGCCACCGGGGCCCCGGACGAGTCACGGGCCCACGGCAGGCGCACCACCATCATCCCCGGCATCCTGGCGAGAACGGCCAGCGCGCCGGGACATCGAGCCTCGATGACGTCCAGGGTCGCTCCGTGCAGCGCGCCCCCCTGCTCCAGGAGCAGGTACTCGATGCCGGCCGTCCGCCACAGCCGCTCCTGGTCCTCCGGCGTCCCCCAGCTGGGGCGCTCCATGTCCGTGCTCGCCGGGTCGAAGAGCACGCTCGGGGACACCGTCCATCCTCCATGGAGATTCAAGCCGGCCCAGAACTCCGGTGCGCCCACGACGCCGCCGGACGGTACGATGCGCCCCAGGGCCTCCACTCCCGCCGCCATGCGCTCCGCCCTGATCCGATAGGCGGACGTGGGCCACTGGACCGCGATGCGATGGACCGTCATCACCGAAAAGAAGCTCACCCAGATCGCCGCGACCACGAGACCAGGCCGGCGGAGCCGGGCTGGAGCCCTCGGTCCAGCCAGCCACCCCGCCCCCACGGCCATGAGCGCCACCGTGAGCATGTGCAGCGGGACGATCAGGCGGCGGTCCAGGTAGGGCCACAGCACCAGGAGCCCCAGATAGGCGAGGGCGGACCAGGCCAACGCCGGGAATCGGGTACGCGCGGCCGCCCATCCCGCCCCCACCAGGGCGATCAACGGCAGCGCCGCCGCCCAAAGCCATGCGCCACCCGTGCGGGGCAGCCAGAGCACGAAGGTCCGCTCGAGGACGCCTGCCACGTGCCCGGGCAGGCGTGCCGCGAAGCCCGCCGGATCGTTGACCACCTGTTCCCTCAACCATCCTTCGTAGGGCCCCAGGAGATCCGCCAGATCCGCGGGAATCGCGGCGCCCCGAGCCGCCGCCCACGAGCTCCAGCCCAACCATGCCAGGAGGGGTGGCACGGCGACCAGGAGCCCCGTGCGGGGCCCATGTCTCAGCCACGCGGCCAGACCGAATCCAGCCACCAGGGCCAGTCCGGCCGCGCGCGTCCAAACGGTGACGGCCAGCAGCGCCGCGAGGATCCACCAGTGCATGGTGCGGCGTCCGTCCCCGCGAGCCTCCAGCACCACCCAGGCCGCGAGGCACGCGGAGGCCAGGAAGAGGAAGAGCGGTTCCGAGAGCATGGCCGAGGAAGTCCGAAGCACGTCCGCCGAGACCACCGCCGCACCGCCGGCCAGCAGAGCCACCGCCCGGGGGACGCCCGCGCCCACCCTCAGGGCCCAGGCCAGGAGGGACCCCGCCAGGGCCAGGAAGACGACGTTGCTCAGGGTAGCGGCGAGGGTCACGGCGCCCACGTCCCCCAGCATCCACCAGAGGCCGGCGACGAACACGGGGTACACGGGAGGGAACTTGACCGCCGGGGGTGCGCCGACCACGCCCTGGTAGCTGAACCCGTGGCCCTCGGCCACCGCCTTGCCGACCAGGGCATAGACGCCATCGTCGTGCCAGACCCCCACGGGAATGGGGCGCCAGGCGGCCAACCCCATCGCCAGAACGACGGCGGCCAGGATCAGGTAAGGCCCCAGCGCCTCTTCGCGGAGCCGGGCGGCGGTCGATGGAGTGTCCGTGGTGGATTCCTGGATTGAGCCAAGGGGCGACCGTTGCCCGCGTGGTGGAAGGCGTTCCGGTCTCCTCGCAGCCGCAATGTAGCAGATCCACGGAGGTCGAAAGCAACGATGGACCTTCCGCGCCCACGGTGCTCGTACCGGAAAAGGAGCCGTCCGGGCTCGCGGTACTGGACGGGTGGCCGGCCCACCGTAGTTTCCGAAGCCGCCGTCCACCGACCTTCCGGGAGTCGAGCATGAGCGCATACACCCCGAGACCGGAGCACCGCTTCAGTACCCTCGGACGGCCGCTGGACCCAAGCTGGCCCACCAATCGGGCGGTCCTCTGGCTCATGCCCGTGGGCGCCCTCACCGCGGGCCTGGCGGCGCCCTTCGTACCCGGATTGGCAGGCGTCGGAGCGGTCTGGAGCGCCGCCTCGGGCGCCGGCGTGGTTCTGGGCGCCTGGGCGCTGGGACGGGAGCTGGCCCCCGACGACCAGCGGGCGGCGTTCGTGGCCATGGCGCTGGGGTTCGCGGCGTTGATGGCCGTGCCCGGGACGAGCCTGGTGCTGCTGTTCGCCACGCTCCTGACCGCTCGGCTCGTCAATCGGACCGTGGGGCTGCCCGCCCGGGCCCTGGACGGAGTGGCGGCGCTTCTCCTGGTAGGCTGGGCGGTGGCCGATACCGGGAGTCCCCTGGTCGGGGTGGTGGCCGCGGTGGCGTTCGCGGCGGACGCCCTCCTTCCCGAGGGTCGCCGCACCCAGTGGGGGTTCGCGGCGCTGTGCCTGATCATGGTGGCGGCCCTTGCCGGCGGCCTGGCTCAGGAACCGCTCGGCGGATCTCTCCTCTCGCGTCCGATCCAACTGGCCGTGCCCGAGCCCCGTGTCCTGGCGGGCGTCGGCGTGGTGTCCGCCCTGTTCGTCCTGGCCCTGGTCCGGACCCGGTCGCTGGCGTCCAGGTGCGATGCCACCGGCGCGCCCCTCTCCGTGACCAGGGTGAGGTGGGGGATGGCGCTGACGCTGCTCATGGGGGCGCAGGCGCTCTTCGTGGGAGAGGGAGGAGCGGCCGCTTCCTCGTTCCTCTGGGCCGGCATGGCCGGCGTAGGCCTGTCGAGGATCGCCCCGCCCGGCTCGAGGCCGGACGGGGCGTAGCCCCTCCAGGCGGGTTCGCGGCGGTCGAAACCGACCCGCCGCGTCCGCGGATCAGCTCCCCGGAAGGAGGACCGCGTCCACCACGTGGATCACACCGTTGGCCGCGGCCACGTCGGTGAGCACCACGTTCACGGTGGCACCGCTTCCGTCGGTGATGCTCACGGCCTCACCATCGATGTTCACGGTGAAGGTGCTTCCCTCGACGGTGGTCACCACCTGACCGTTCGAGAGGGCGCCGGACTCGACGGTGGAGTCGACGACGTGGTACAGCAGCACGTCGGTCAAAGCCTGCCCCGACGGCACCGACGAGAGCGCGGCGAACGCATCCTCGGTCGGAGCGAATACCGTGTAGCCGGCTCCGCCGTTGTCCCCCCGCAGGGTCGCGGTGAGGCTCTGCTGCTCCACGAGCGCAACCAGCGTCTCGAAGCCGTTCAGAGTGGCCACGTCGACGATGTCGGCGTTCTCGGTGAGCACGCCGTCGATGAGGTGGATCACGCCGTTCTCGGTGACGATGTCCGTGGCGATGATGTTCGCCCCGTTCACCATGGGGATCTCGCCGGAGAGGTCGAACGTGAGCTCCGTGCCTTCCACCGTCACCTCCGTCGCGCCATCGACCAGGTCGGCGGCACGCACGTCTCCAGCGATGACGTGGTAGGTGAGGATCTTCTGAAGCAGGGCCTGGTTCTCGGGGGCGAGCAGCACATCGAGCTGGTCCGTGCCCAGGGCCTCGAACGCCGCGTTGATGGGCGCGAAGACCGTGAACGGCCCGTCACCCTTCAGCGTGGACACCAGGTCACCGGCCACCACCGCGTCCACCAGCGTCTGGGTCTCCGCCGTCAGGATGGCCTGCTCGACGATGTCCAGGGAGGGCACGAGCACCTCACCCACGACGTGGATGACGCCGTTGGAGGCGGGGACGTCCGCCAGGGCCACGGGAACACCGTTCACGGTGACCCCTTCGCCGGACACGCCGATGGTCAGCTGCTCACCCTGCAGCGTCGTCACCATCTGACCGTCGGTGAGGTCGCCGGAGTACGCCGCCACGCCAGGCACCACGTGGTACCCGAGCACCTCGGTGAGGAAGTCGACGTTGCCCTCGTCCAGGAGCCGCGCGACGACATCTTCACCCAGCGCTCCGAAAGCCTCGTTGGTGGGCGCGAAGACCGTGAACGGTCCGTCCGCGCGGAGCGCGTCGACCAGGTCCGCCGCGGCAACCGCGGTGACCAGCGTCGAGAACCCGTTGAGCACGGCCACGTCGGGGACGTCGAGATTCTCGGTGAGCACGCCATCGATGAGATGGATGACCCCGTTCTCGGTGACGATGTCGGTGGCGATGATGTCCGCCCCGTTCACCATGGGCGTCTCGCCGGAGAGGTCGAACGTGACCTCGGTGCCTTCCACCGTCACTTCCGTCGCGCCATCGGCCAGATCGGCCGCACGCACGTCACCCGCGATCACATGGTAGGTGAGGACCTTCTGCAGGAGCGCCTGGTTCTCCTCGGCGAGGAGGACGTCCAGCCGGTCGGTGCCCAGCGCCTCGAACGCCGCGTTGACGGGC
>CAYGKI010000221.1:0-5775 GCA_964350235.1 uncultured Gemmatimonadaceae bacterium
CGTCATGAGCGCCAGCTTCACCAACCAGGTCATCGCCCAGATCGAGCTCGCGCGGAACGAGGACAAGTACGGCAAGAAGGTCTACGTCCTCCCCAAGCACTTGGACGAGAAGGTGGCCAGGCTCCATCTGGACCAGCTCGGCGCCAAGCTCACCGAGCTGAGCGACGACCAGGCGGACTACATCGGCGTGCCACAGCAGGGGCCGTACAAGCCCGAGCACTACCGGTACTAGCCGGCTGACCCGCCGCCGCCCGCGATGACGTGGCGGGGCGGATTCGGCGCCCGGGCGAGACAAGCCCGGCCGGCTCAAGGGGCGGGACCCGTCGGGTCCCGCCCCTTCTGCGTTCCTCACGAGCCGGGCCCGAGGAAGGCACAGGAGGCCGGGCGCCGCACGTGTGGGGGACTTTCCGACGCGGGCCATCGAGTCCTTCCGGGCAGCGCCCCCCCGCTCGACCTCCTATGATGATGCAGCGGGTCCGCAGCGGTTCGGATCCCGCCAGGTGAACCACGTCCCCGGGGTCGAGCGCCGGTCCCGACGCCCTCTCCCGGAGGCGGACGACGGAGGCTGGATCATGCGCGTCCCCATGAGTCTCACACGTTTGGCGGGAGCGCTCGCACTCATCGCCGCCCCCGCGCTCATCCAGGCGCAGGACCCGGCGGCGCTCCAGCGCCAGCAGCAGATGATGACCATGCAGGAGCAGGCGCGTCAGTTGGGCGAGGCCATGCGCCGCATGGAGAACATCCAGAACCAGGCTCGTCAGATCGAGCAGCAGGTCATGCAGCAGATGGAGCAGCTGCGGCTCCAGCAGACCCAGAACGCCCAGGCGGCCGAACAGCTCCGGCAGCAGGAGCGGGTGCGGGAGATGGCCCACTCAATGAGCCTGGGGGCCCAGGAGATGCATCGGGCCATGGAGCAGCTGAGGAACATGCTGGAGGGCGCGGGAGCGCCCATGGCCGGTGAGGTGGAGCAGGAAGTGAACCGGCTGAGGAATCAGTGGGAGCTGATGGTCGGATCCATGGAAGAAGGGCTCCGCATCCTCGAGCGGTTGAGGGACCGGATCCAGGCCTCCGCGCCGAGCGGCGACTGAGGCCGACATGGGACGCCCAGCCCACGCAGCCGGGTCCGGAGGGCCCGGTCCGGAGAGGCTTCCGGGCCGGTCCCCTTCGGCTGCGCACCGTAGGGACGCCGCACGTCGACCCTGGCACGTGGCGGTCGCCGGACTCCTCACGCTCGTGTCGTGGAGCGCCACTCCCGTCGCCGCGCACAGTGCCCGGTACTCCGGCTCCGTGAGCTATTCCACCGGGTCCTACGTGTTCGCCGAGCGCACCCACTCTTTCTGGCTCTCCAACGGCCTGTCGGTGCGTGGCTCACGACTCACAGCGTCCGCCACCCTTCCCGTCATCGTGCAGAACAGCGGCGTGGTCAGCGTGGTGGCCGGGCAGCCCGTGCCCACGGGTGGGGAAGGAAGCGGCGTGGTGGGCCGGAGGACCGGCGACGGTCCCATCGGGACGCGTGGAAGAGGATCGGGAAGCGGCTCCGGGTCCGGAACCGGCACCGTGACCGACTCGGTGGTGGTGTTCACCAACAGCTACGCCGTGGCGGTGGGCGACCCGTCCATGCGGGTGGCGTTGGACGCCCATTCCGGATTGGGCACGGTTCGATCCGTGACGTTCAGCGTCGGCGCCAAGGCCCCCATCAGGAGCGTGGAGTCCGGCGTGGGTACCGGCGCATGGGACGTCGGGGGCGGCGCCTCCGTGGCGCTGGGGTTCGGCGAGACATGGTTGTTCCTCGATGGCGCCTACTGGTGGTTCGGAGACATGCCCGAGCTGGAGCTGCGGGATGGCGCCCTGTATTCGGTAGGGCTCTCGAGGCTCCTGGCGGGAGGCGACGCTTCGGTGCTGGCCAGCGTCTCCGGAAGCAGCCGGATCGTCCCCACCGCCGAGGCTCCGCTGAGCGCGTCCCTGGGGCTCACCAGGTTCCTGGAGCGAGGGCGCTCCCTGTCCCTGGGCGTGAGCGTGGGTCTCAGCGAGGCCACCCCGGACTTCTCCGCCTACTTCGGTTGGAGCCTCGGCCTCGGAGGGTCCTAGCGCCCCGCCCGGAGAGAGCTCAGGTAGACCACGAGATCGTCGAGCTCACGAGCCGGTAGGCCCTGATAGCCGGACTTGGCGCGGACGGCGGAGGCCGGGAGTCGGGGAGCGGTCGACGGATCGGCCACGATCCATGCCCGGATCTCGTCGGGGAAAAGCCGCTCCCCGACGCGGTCCAGGACGCTCCTAGGGCTCCCCTCCCCCGCCACCCGATGACACCGGAGACAGCCGAGGTCGACGAAGCTCCGGCGACCACGCCCCACGGTGGCGGCGTCCTGTGGGACGTCCGGCGGCGGAACCCTCGGAGCGGCACCTTCCCCCGATGGTTCTCCAGGAGCAAGGCCGTTCCCGGCGTTCTGGCGCTCCGCGAACAGCGCGGCCAATCCGGTGACGGAAAGGACCAGGGCCACCGCGAACGCCTTCGCAAGTCGCTCTCTCACGCGCCGGCGCTCCTCATGCCATGTCGAAGAGCTCGGTGTGGCTCCGCCGGAGCGGCACCCCGCTGCCCACCAACGTGCGCTCCGCCATCTCCGTCAGCCCCGTCGGTCCGCAGAGGAAGGTGACGAACCCTTCGGGAAGCGACTGCTTCCCGGACATGATCTGTTCGGGACCCGGGCGGCCCACCGCGCCGTCCCACCCCTCATGAGGCTCCTCGAGCACGTGGACGGTCCGCAGATCCAGAGCTCGCGAAAGGCGTGCCAGCTCCTCACGAAGCGGAGTCTCCTCCCAGCACCGGGTTCCATAGATCACGCACAGGGGCCTTCGGTCGTCCCGGTCCGCCAGCGTCCGGAGCATCCCGACGATGGGCGCGATCCCCACGCCTCCCACCACGAAGAGAAAGCCGGGCGCCACCGAATGGCCATCCACCGAGAAGATGCCGTGCGGCCCGTCGACGTAGGCCAACGTGCCCACCTGCGTCTCTCCCATGCGGTCGGTGAAGTCTCCCAGCTCCTTCACCGTGAGCTGGAGCTCGGGTGCCCGCTCGGCGCTGCCGGAGATGGAGAAGGGATGCTCCGAGGCGCGGAGGGGGGTTCGTCCCAGTGAGATCCAGACGAACTGTCCCGGGGCGAACCGGAACCCAGGGTGCCCGTCGGGTGCCAGGCGGAGCGTCCAGCACCGGCCGCGCTCTCGGCGAACCTCGGTCACCCTGAACGGATGGCCCGTGAGAAGGATGGGCTTCACCACCCGCACGTACGCGACGATGGCGACGAGGGATCCGAGAAACAGGTCCAGGACCAGGCGTGACCAGAACCCTCCGGAATGGTACCCCACGCCCAGGACGTGCACCCAGGCCAGCGCCATGCCCAGCACGGCCAGGCCGGCATGCGCCAATCGCCAACGGTCGTACTCGATGCCCAACGCCTTTCGCCACAGCGAGGAGACCACCAGGACGGCGAAGACGACCAGCGACAGGCGGCCCGCGGTCATGTGAATGGGCGCATCCAGCGGAAGCCATGGGCCGAGGCTCGCCGGATAGCGGGTCCGAAGCACCGCGTAGTGCACCATCACCAGGCCCAGCGCCGCCACTGCCAGCCACCGGTGCAACAGGTACAGGACGTCCATACCGAAAGGCGCGGTCGCCCGCCGGAAGCGGGCCGTGAGCAGAAACTGCCCGCCGAAGAGCCCGAGCGCCGCGAAGCCCAGGCCCATGGAGAAGTCGAACCACCACCCGGAGCCCCGCGGCGTCGCGAGCCCGCTGGCCAGCACCACCAGCGGCGACGCCACGAGCAGCGCGTAGGCCAACGACCAGACGAATCTCCCGCGGTAGCGACTCATGCGTCGACGCTAAGACGGATGACCGCCCCACGCCAAACGCCCGCCATCTCAATCCTCCTCGCGCACGAAGGTGATGAAGTCGGTATTCACGGGCTCACCGCCCGCGCGGCGCACAGCCGCGGCGATCTGGCCTCGGTGGTAGGCGCCGTGGAGCGCCACGTGCATGAGGATGTCCCGCAGCGGATTCCGGAACGCCGTCCCCTTGCTGTTCCGGTACTCCACCACCCGGTCCAGAGCCGTGTCGGTGATGCCACCGAGCAGCCGCTCGTACCCGTCCCTCACCTGCGAGGCCACGCGGGCGCTGTCCGTGAGGGACCGGTGGGGCCAGATGGCGACGCTCGCCGCGTCCCCGCCTGTGACGCGAAGAAGCCAGACCTGCTCCGCCGCCACCAGGTGGCCGAAGAGGCGCGTCACCTCCTCCATCCCGCCGGGCTCGACGCCAGGCTTCTCGAAGAGACCCATGAGCCGGTCGTCGGCCCAGTACATGTGATCGAAGAGTCGGCGGATCTCGGTCATGGTCAGGTCCTCCTGCCGCAGGGGGTTCTCGGCGTGTTGAACGGGGATGGGAGGCCTCCGATTGCCGTGCGGGAGGTCTCTCCTACTACCGCGCGGCGGGCGGCGCCGCCGCCCCTCCGTGACCGCTGCGGGGCGCCGGTCGCTCCCGGGACCCGGACCGTCCGGGACGCTTCGGGAGCGTGATCAGCGCCACGCCGGCCAACGTGACGGCCATGGCGCCCAGCATCCATCCGTCCAGGGGCTCGTCGGCCAGGAGCCATCCCAGAAAGACCGCGATCCCCGGATTCACGTATGCGTACGTGGACACCACGGCGGGGGTCGTGTTGCGAAGGAGCCAGATGTAGGCACCGTACCCCACCCACGCACCGAAGACGATGAGGTACGTCAGGGCCAGGCCCGATTGCCCGCTCACCGCCGCCAGATCGAGTCGGGCCGGCTCCCCCGTCACCACGCCGGCGCCGAACAGCACCATGCCGCCCATGATCATCTGCATGGCCGTCAGCTGCAGGACGGAGGACGGCACGTCCAGCGACCTGGAGCGGATGGACCCGAAGGCCCACGAGAGCGCAGCCAGGAGCAGCGCCGCCACCCCGGCCAGGTCGATGCGGGCTGCGCTGAAGTCCGCCTGCCCCGCCACGACGAGGAGTCCGATCCCCGCCAGCCCGAGGGCCAGCCCCAGGACCACCCGGACCGTGGGACGCGTCCCCCCGGGTCGCATCCAGTCGAACAACACCATCCAGGCCGGAACGGTGGCGACCACCAGCGCGGCGATCCCCGAAGGCACGAGCTGTTCGGCCCAGGTCACGCCCCCGTTCCCCATACCCAGCAGGAGGGTCCCGATGACGGCGGCGGACATCCAGTGCCGTCGGGTGGGCGCCGGGGCGCCTCTCATGCGAACCAGCCCGTAGAGCAGCCATCCCGCCACCGTGAACCGCACGCCCGCCATGGTGAAAGGCGGAATGGTCTCGATGGCGAACCGGATAGCCAGATACGTCGACCCCCAGACCAGGTACACGGCCGCCAGCGCCAGCGCGACGAAGAGCACCCGGGGCTTTTCGGGACCGCTCATGGGGATCGGAACGTTGAGGAGGTTACGCGAGGCCCACCAAGCTATCCCACGTGTCCAGCCCCCGAGCCGCGGACCCGAAAGCGAGCGGGCCCCGGAAGAGGATCCCCGGAGCCCGCCACACGACCACGACCGTCCGCGCGCTTACTGCACCGCGTTGATCATGTCGAAGATCGGCAGGTACATGGCGACGATCATACCACCGACGATCACGCCCAGCACCACGATCATGATGGGCTCCATGGCCGCCAGCAGGGCGTCCACCGCCGCATCCACCTCTTCGTCGTAGAAGTCGGCGATCTTCGTGAGCATCTCGTCGAGACCACCGG
>CAYGKI010000222.1:0-5761 GCA_964350235.1 uncultured Gemmatimonadaceae bacterium
GGGTGAACTTCATGAAGCCGAACGGCTTGGTGGCGGCGGCGTCGATGACCTCCCACACGTCCACCCCCAGCCGGTCCGCGATGAGCGCCGTCTCGTTGGCCAGCCCGATGTTCACGGCCCGGAAGGTGTTCTCAAGGATCTTGGTCATCTCGGCGGCCTCCGCCGACGAGACGGGCACCACGGACTCCAGGAACCGCTCGTAGAACCGGGCGCCGGCCCGACCACACGCCTTGGTGATGCCCCCCACCACCTTCGGGGTGTTCTTGGTGGTCCAGACCTGGTTTCCGGGATCGACGCGCTCGGGGCTGAAGCACAGGTGGAAGTCCTTCCCCACTTCCAGACCCGACTCCTCCAGGGCGGGGAGGAGAACCTCCCGCGTGGTCCCGGGATACGTGGTGGACTCCAGGACGATGAGCTGCCCCTTCCGGAGCGCGCCCGCCACGGCCTCGGAGGCCGCGAGGATATAGGAGACGTCCGGGTCCCGGGTCTTCGACAGGGGCGTCGGGACGCAGATGGACACCACGTCGCACTCGGCCAGGCGGCTCATGTCCGTGGTGGCCTCCACCAGACCTTTGCCCCTCAGCTCGGCCACGTCCTCGGAAGGCACGTCCAGGATGTGGGAGCGGCCGGCGTTGACCCCGTCCACCACCTTGGGATTCACGTCGAATCCGATGACGTGCATCCCGGCCTCGGCCGCCTCCACCACCAGCGGGAGCCCGACGTAGCCGAGCCCGATGACGCCGAACGTCACGTCGGAGTTGGAGGAGGTGTTGTCGGAAGCGGACATGGAATCGACCTGGAATCAGAGTGGAGTGCCGGCGCCCATGGTCGGGGCCGAAGAAACCTGCGGAGCGCCCAACGATAAGGGGCGCGCGCGGCGAGTTCCAGCGCGCGATGCACGAAGGGTGCCGGCACGGTGCTCGCTAGCCGGCTCATTCGGACATGGGCTCGTCTGGAGAGGGTGACGATCAACGCACCGCCGCCACCCATGCCTCGTTCTCCAGGTACCACTGGACCGTGTCCGCCAGACCCTCCTCGAAATCGAGCTTGGGGGTCCAGCCGAGCTCGTCGGAGGCGCGACTGAAATCGATGGCGTACCGGCGGTCGTGCCCCTTGCGATCCTCGACGTAGGAGATGAGGGACTCCGGCTTGCCCAGGATCTTCAGGAGGGTTCGGACCACGTACAGGTTGGTGTGCTCGGCGTCCCCACCCAGGTTGTAGACGCGACCGGGGCGCCCCCGCTCCGCCGCCGCCAGCACACCGGCGCAGTGGTCGTGGACGTGGATCCAGTCCCTCACGTTGAGCCCGTCTCCATACACGGGAAGCGGCCGCTCGGCCATGGCGCTCGTGATCATGAGCGGAATGAGCTTCTCAGGGTGCTGGTACGGGCCGTAGTTGTTGCTGCACCGGGTGATGACCGTGTCCAGGCCGTGGGTGGCGCGGTATGCCTGGACCAGATGATCCGCGGCGGCCTTGGTGGCCGAGTACGGGGACCGTGGGGCCAGCGGAGTGTCCTCGGTGAACCGGGACGGGATCTCTCCCGTGGCATCGTCCTCCGGGTCCCGCCAGGGCAGCTCTCCGTAGACCTCGTCGGTGGAGATCTGGACGAACCGCGACACTCCGTGTCGCAGCGCCGCGGAGAGAAGAACCGCCGTCCCCGCCACGTTGGTGCGCACGAATGGGGTGTCCGCCTCGATGGAGCGGTCCACATGGGATTCCGCGGCGAAGTTGAAGACCACGTCCACGTCCCTCATGGCGTCGTCCACCAGCTCCGCGTCGCAGATGTCTCCGTGAACGAAGGTGTACCTCATGTCGTCGGCCACGTCGGCGACGTTGGCCGGATTCCCGGCATACGTCAGCTTGTCCAGGTTCACCACCTGGGCCTCCAGGCGCTGGTCCAGGAGGTGGCGGACGAAGTTGGAGCCGATGAACCCGGCCCCACCGGTGACGAGCGCCCTCACGACCACCCCCTGGGCTCGGCCAGGACGGGGTTCTCCCGGTCTTCCGCCACCAGCTGGATCGCCCGATGGAGGGAGGGAACGGTCCCGGCATCGGTCCACCATCCCCGCACCAGCTGGTGCCGCATCTTTCCCCGCTCCACGTAATGGTTGTTCACGTCGGTGATCTCCAGCTCTCCTCGCGCCGAGGGCTCCAGGCCGCGCACGACGTCGAAGACTTCGGCGTCGTACATGTAGCATCCGGTGACGGCCAGCCGGCTCGGGGGGTGGCGGGGCTTCTCCACGATCCCCGTCACCCGGTCTCCGTCCAGTGTGGCCACACCGAAGCGCTCCGGGTCCTCCACCTCCTTGAGGAGGATGAGTCCTCCGGTGGGATCGGACCGGAAGCTGGCCACGGCGTCGGTGATGGGACTCTGGAAGATGTTGTCCCCCAGGATGACCACCACCGGCTCGCCGGCGGCGAAGTGCTCGGCCAGGCCCAGCGCCTCCGCGATGCCACCCTCGCCTTCCTGATAGGCGTACTTGAGCTGCTCCAGCCCGAACTCGTGGCCGTTCCGGAGCAGCCTGAGGAAGTCTCCCGCGCTGTCTCCGCCCGTGACGATGAGAATGTCCCGGATTCCCGCGGCGACGAGCTGCTGAAGCGGGAAGTAGATCATGGGCCGGTCATAGACCGGGAGGAGGTGCTTGTTGGTCACGCGGGTCATGGGAAGGAGGCGCGTCCCCAACCCACCCGCCAGGATGACGCCCTTCATCCCACGGCTCCTCTCGTCACGCGTCCACCGCCCCCACCATCACCCCGCATGCGTCTCTCCCCTTTCCGTCAGGAACTTCCTGAGCGCCTCTCGCCACGGCGTGGCCGGCCGGCCCAGTAGCGCCTCGGTGGCGGACAGGTCCAGCACCGAGTAGGCCGGGCGCGGCGCCGGAGCCCCCCAGGCCTCCGTGGTCACCGGCTCCACGGCCACGTCCACCCCGGTGACGCGGAACAGCTCACGAGCCAGCTCGAGCCAGCTCGCGTCCCCGCCGTCGGCCACGTGCCACACACCCCGCACGCGACGCTCCAGCAGGTCGAGCAAGCCGGCGGCCACGTTCCTGGCCCAGCTCGGTCGACCCCTCTGGTCGTTCACCACGCGAAGCGGCTCGGTCGCCCCCGCCGCCTGGCGCGTCCGCCCCAGGTCCAGCATGGACGTCACGAAGTTGCGTCCGTGGGACCCGTACAGCCAGCTGGTGCGCACCACCAGAGCGCCTGGCTGGGACAGCAGGGCCTCACGCTCACCTTCGAGCTTGGTCCCCCCGTACACGCTCAGCGGCCTGGTAGGCGCGTCCGGGAGATACGGGACCCGGCCCTCCCCGTCGAACACGTAATCCGAAGAGACGTACACGAACCGAGCGCCGGCCTCCGCCGCCGCACGGGCCACCAGTCGCGTGCCCTCGCGGTTGACCAGAGCGGCCCGCTCCGCGTCGGCCTCCGCGGCGTCCACCGCCGTGTAGGCCGCGCAGTGCACCACGTCCAGGGAGGCGCCTGGCGACGCGCCGGTACCCCTCGCCGACGCCTCCTCACGCAGCACCCCCCGCACCCTGTCCTCGTCCGTGACGTCCAGGTCGCCTCGCGCCAGTGGCACGACCTCGTACCCGCGCTCACGGGCCGCCGACACCACTTCCGAGCCCAGGAGCCCGCTCGCGCCCGTCACCACCATCCGGTTCATCAACGAAAGAAGGGCCCTTCCGGTCATTGCCGGAAGGGCCCCTCGTCCTCTTCGATCCGTGGTCCGCGTCAGCCGTTGGTCACCAACGCCGGAGCCTTCTGGATCTTCCCGGCGGAGATGCAGCGCGTGCAGACCCGCACGCGACGACGCACACCCTCACGGTCGACGATCTTGACCGTCTGAAGGTTCGGCAGCCAGCGCCGACGGGTCTTGTTGTTCGCGTGGCTGACGTTGTTCCCCGTCTGGGGCGTCTTGCCACATGTATAGCACACACGAGCCATGATCTACTGTCCCTCGCCCTCGCCCTCCGGGGCCGCGCTGACCGGCGCGACCACGAGCTCCAGGGCCTCGATGAAATGAGTGGCGAATTCGGCGGCCAGTCGGTCACCGTCGCCGATGGATCCGGCCTCGCTCCAGGCCGTCAGCACCGAATCGTTCATGGCGAGCACCCGGCCCGTCACGTTGACCTGCACCGCACCAGGCTCGATGGCTCCGCCCTCGATGGTGGCGTCAGCGCCCACGGACATCAGGAAGGGATTGCCATTGGGCATCTCGAGCCAGAAGCCCTGGGTCCCCAGGTTGCTGGCCACCGGAAGGTCCTCGAGCCGGATGTCCCGATCTTCGAAGCCGGAGGCGTCCAGCTGGATGCGCTCCGCGCCGATGAGCGGGGGACGGTTGCGCTCCGCCTCTTCGGCAGCCGCCACGGAATCCGCGTAGGCCTGCCGCTCGGCGAGGTCTTGCGACGCCTGGGCGTTCAGCCAGTAGAGGAAGCCGCCGATGGTCGCGAAGGCGAGAATCATCAGGGGCATGCCGAGGTTGGTCGCGCCGCGCCGGGAAGCGTTGTCCGCCATGTACGTCGTCCTGTCTATTGGAGTCGACCGCTTACGAAGAGCGGCACAAACTAATCGACGAGCTCGATGAGCGACATGTCTGCCGCGTCGCCCTTCCGATGACCGAGCTTCAGGATGCGGGTGTAGCCGCCCGGACGCTCCGAAAAACGGGGCGCGATGTCGTCGAACAGCTTACCCAGCGCATTCCGGTCCTGGATCTTCCGCGCCGCCAGTCGGCGGGAATGGACGTCGCCGCGCCGCGCCAGCGTGATCAGACGCTCGGCGTAGGGACGCAGCTCCTTCGCCTTGGCCGTCGTGGTCTCGATCCGCTCATGCAGGAAGAGATTCGTGGCCATGTTCCGGAGGGTCGCCCTCCGGTGGCTGGGCGAGCGGGAGAGCTTCCTGCCCTTCTTACGGTGCCGCACGTCTTACTCCTCGCCGCCCGCGGCGGCTTCGGCTTCCTGGTCTACGAAGAAGAGGCGGCCGTCGTCGCCTTCCTCGAGCTGCATTCCGAACCTCAGGCCGTGCTCCTCGAGGAAGTCGGCGATCTCCTTCAGCGACTTCTTGCCGAAGTTCTCGATGGCCAACATCTCGTCCTCGCTCCGCTGCACCAGATCCCCCAGCGTCCGGATGTTCTCCTTCTGCAGGGAATTCCGCGAGCGGACGGACAGCTCGGCCAGGTCGTCGATGGACTTCTCGAACAGATCCTGGAGCCGGTCCGGCACCGCCACCGCGCCCTCGGGCCCACCCTCGTCGGGGAGGCCACCCTCACCGAAGTACAGCATGTACTCGAAGTGCTTCCGAACCAGCGCCGAGGCGTACTTCACCGCTTCCTCGGGGGTCAGGGAGCCATCGGTCTCCACCGTCATGGTGAGACGGTCGAAGTCCGTGCGCTGACCCACCCGGGTCTCTTCCACGGTGAAGTTCGCGCGACGCACCGGGTTGTAGATGGAGTCGATCCTGACCATGTCGACCGGAGCGCCACGGGGCAGCTCGTGCTGATCGGACAGGACGAAGCCACGGCCCTTGTTCACGTGCAGCTCCATGTGGACGTCGCGGTCCTCCTGGAGCGTGAACAGGTGGTGCTCCGTGTCGAACACGGATGCGCCCGCGGCGTCCTGGACGTCCGCGGCCGTCACCGGTCCGGCCTTGCTCACGTGGATCTCCAGGACCGCTTCCTCCACGTCGTCGTCCAGCTGGACGACAAGGGCCTTGAGGTTCTGGATGACCTGATGCACGTCCTCGACCACGCCCTGGATCGTCTGGTGCT
>CAYGKI010000223.1:0-4147 GCA_964350235.1 uncultured Gemmatimonadaceae bacterium
CTACTCCGCCGGCGGCATGCGCGTGGGTTCCGCGCTCACCGAGCAGCTGGGGCGGGATCCGGGGCCCCTGTGGGCAGCGGCGGGCATTCTCGGGATGCTGGGACTCATCCCCCAGCTGCCCGCCGTCCCGTTTCTGCTTCTCTCGGCCTCCCTGGGGGGCTTCGCGGTCCTGGCCGGCAAGCACTCCGAGGAACGGCTCAGAGTCGCCGCCGGGCCGGACGTCGGACGCGTGGGTGAAGTCCTCCCCGTACCCGTGGAGCCTCCGGATCCCGTGGATGATCTCCTGCTGCTGGATCCGGTGGAGCTCGAGGTGGGCTACGCGCTCATCCCCCTGGTGGACGAGAGTCAGGGCGGAGACCTGCTGGCGCGAGTCGGTGCACTGAGGAGGCAGGCCGCCCAGGAGCTGGGACTCCTGGTACCACCGGTGCGCATCCGCGACGACATCGACTTGGCCCCGGGGGCATACGTGGTGCGGGTCCGCGGCTCGGAAGTGGCTCGCGGCGAGGTGATGGCGCGTAAAGTGCTGGCGCTCGACACGGGCTCCGTCGCCGACGAGATCGAGGGTGTCTCGGTTCGTGACCCGAGCTTCGGGCTTCCCGCCAGGTGGATCGACCAGGGCGACAAGGTGGAGGCGGAGGCCCGAGGCTGGGCGGTGGCGGAGCCGGGTGCCGTTGTGGCCACCCATCTCATGGAGACCCTCAAGGCACACGGCGCGGACCTTCTGGGCCGGCAGGACGTCCAGGTGATGCTCGATCGACTGGCGAAGACGCACCCAGCGTTGGTGGAGGAGGTGGTGCCCGCCCGGCTGTCGCTGGGCGTCGTGCACCGGGTCCTCCAGCGGCTTCTCAGGGAGCGAGTGCCCATCCGGGACATGGTGACCATCCTCGAGGCCCTGGCCGACCACGCGGACGCCACGAAGGATCCGGAGGTCCTGACGGAGCACGTGCGGCGAAGCCTCTCCAAGATCATCGCCGAGCCGTACATGAGCGCCACCGGATCCATCAGGGGGATCACGGTCGGCCCCCGCCTCGAAGCCGCCCTCATGGGGCTGTTCAGCCCGCGAGCGGAAACGGCGGGGTCGCTTTCGCCCGAACGGCTGTCCTCGGCCATCCACAAGCTGGACCGCATGACCCGGGCCCACGGATCCCTGGGCTCGGTGCCGCTCATCGTACCCCCGGCTCTCCGGGTGGGCATCCGGAAGCTGCTGGAGCCGGTGCTGCCCGGGGTGCCGGTCCTCTCGCTGTCGGAGCTGCCTTCGAATGCCGGATTCGAACCTTTGGGAACCTGGGAGGCCACGGATGAGACTTGAGCGCTTTCGAGGCGCCAGCGTCGACGAGGCGCTCGCCGCCGTGCGGCGGCGGCTGGGGGACGATGCCTTGGTGCTCTCGACGAGAGGCAAGGCGGGGAATGTCGAGGTGACGGCCACCACCGCCCTGGATCTGTACCAGTTCGGCGCCGCGGTCCGGGCCGCGTCCAGAGCTCCGTCCGCCGGGCGCCGGACGCGGGTGGTGGCCCTGGTGGGGCCCACCGGGTCCGGGAAGACGACGACGGCGGCCAAGCTGGCGTTGAGCGACCGCGGCTTCGCCGGCGGGAGGGTGGGCCTCCTGTCGTTGGACACGTACAAGATCGGGGCGTACGAGCAGATCCAGACCTACGCCGATCTGGCGGACCTTCCCCTGGACGTGGCCGGCGACGCCAGGGAGGCGACACGCGCGCTCAAGCGCATGTCGGACTGCGATACCGTCATCGTCGACACGCCCGGGCGGTCTCCGCGGGCCGAAGAGGCCGACCTGCAATGGTGGGACGCCCTGCGGGCTCTCGAGCCCGACGAGGTCCACCTCGTGGTGCCCGCCTCCATGCGGCCGTCCCTTGTCGCGTCGCTGGCACGGAGCGGCCTCCCTCTGGCGCCCACGCACCTTCTGGTCACGAAGCTCGACGAGCTGCCGTCCGAGGCCGTGGCGGCCGAGATCGCCTTCGATCTCGCCCTTCCGTCCCGCTGGGTCACGGACGGCCAGATCGTCCCCGACGATCTGGCTTCCGGGCCGGACCGTCTGGTGGCGGCGGTGCTGGGTGGCGCGCCGCCGCCGGCGTTCACGGAGATGGCCTCATGAGCGGTCAGGCCAGCGCGCTTCGCCAGCGGATCGGACTCCCGCGGCGCCGGAGGGCCGGGCCGGTGTCCGTCCTCGGCGTCGTCTCCGGACGAGGTGGCGCCGGGGTCTCCCTGGTCGCCGCGGCTCTGGCGGTGCGTTCGGCGGCGCTCGGGAGACGCACCCTGCTCGTGGACGCCGATCCCTGGCTGGACATCCAGAGGATATGGCTGGGTGCCGCTCCCGGGGTTCCCCTGGAGTCCCTGCGGGAGGGCGGCGACCCCGAGTCGCTGGTGGTGGAGGTGGCCTCCCGCCTGGAGCTCCTCAGCTTCGGCTCGGGCCGCCCCTCGGAACCCGACGTGCGCGCGCTGGCGCGGCGCGTCCCCGCCGTGTTCGAGCCCCGGGACACGGTGGTGGTGGATGCGGGTTCCGGGCTCACCGCCCTGGAACGGGCGTTGGACTTGAACGTGGGCTCACTCCTCTGCGTGTCCGGGGCGGACCCCGTGGGGCTCGCCACCACGCATGCCATGATCAAGGCGTGCGCGTCGGCAAGTCCCATGGTGCCCTCGGTTCTCTTCAACCACGTCCTGGACGACCAGGCCGCGGCCGGTCGGGCCGTGCTCGCCGAGGGCGGGCGGAGCTACCTGGGCTTCGAGCCCAGAGTGGCGGGCGTCCTTCCGACGGACGCCGTCCTGCATCGCGCCCTGGCGCGAGGAGACCTCCTACCCTCGGCCCTCGTCGGGTCCGACCTCATGGAGCGGGTCGGCGACGTGATCCGCACCCTGGCACCGTGGAGGAGCGTGTCCCATGCCGGGTGACGCGAGAAGGTCGGACGCTGGGCCCGGGCACGGACCCCTGGACGATCTGGTCCGGGAGAACCTCGGTCTCGTCTACACGATGGCCAGGCGGCTCCAGCGCGCCGGAGGAGGGCCGGGACCGGAGCGCTCCGATCTGGTGAGCGCCGGTGTCATCGGTCTCATCCAGGCGGCGCACGCCTTCGAGCCGGAACGCGGCCTGGCTTTCAGCACCATCGCCATGACCCGGATCAGGGGCGCCATGCTGGACGAGATGCGACGGTGGGACGAGGCGCCTCGCTCGCTGCGTCGCAAAGAGCGGCTCATCCGAGCATCGGAGGCGGAGCTCCGGTCGGAGCTCGAGCGCGATCCCTCGGTGGTGGAGCTGGCCGGACGCCTGGGCATCACCCCGGACGAGCTGCAGGGGTGGTGCGACGATGTGGAGCGCGTGGCCACCGAGTCGCTGGACGCGGCCGTTCCCGGGCAGGACCCGGGTGGCCTCCGCGTGCGGGACAAGGTGGCGGACGACGGTGCCGAGGACGTGGAGGCGGCCCTGACGCGTGAGGAGTCGCTGGCCGTGCTGCGGGACAAGCTGTCCGAGCTTCCCGAGCGAGAGCGGACCGTCCTGGCGCTGTACTACCTGGAGGGACTGAGGCTGCGGGAGATCGCCGAGGTCTTCGAGGTGACCGAGTCACGGATCTCGCAGATCAGGAAAAGCGCCCTCCGGACCCTCCGATCCATGTTGACCCTGGCAGGTGTGGAAGAACCATGAGCGCAACCGTGAGGCACATCGTCATCGTCCTGGCCGCCGTCCTCATGGCGGCTCCCCGTGCCTCCGCCCAGGTCGCGGACGCGCCGGGGGTTCCCGCGTACGTCGCGTCCCAGGGGGACGGCACCGGCTCCGCTGGCTTGGATGGCGAGGATGGGTCCGCGGAGGATCCGCTGGAAGCGGGTTCCCATGCCTTGGCCGGGGTGGTCGACGACCAGGCTTCGCTGGACTCGGCCCCCGTCGCACCGGCGAGCCTCGGAGCGGACCCGGAGGAGGACCAACGCGCCGGGTCCGACGCTCCAGGGCTGGCCGGCCGCGCTCGAAGGGCTCTCGGTGCGGGGGGCGCGGCGGTGGGGGTGGCGGTGGCCGGGACACTCGAGCGCTGGGGCGTCTCGCCGGTGGTGGCCCTCCTGGGTCTGGTGGGCGCGCTTCTCATGGTGTGGGGCGGCCGCTCGGTGCTGATCGGGCGCCGAGCCGCGGCGCCCGAGCCCCCCCGG
>CAYGKI010000223.1:4157-5750 GCA_964350235.1 uncultured Gemmatimonadaceae bacterium
CTACGTCCCCCGCGTCGTCCGGCCTGCCGGGACGCGGCCCGGCTCGAGGAAGCGTTGCGGGCGCGGAAGGTGGCCTGACGCATGGCCTCCTTGTCCGCGAGACGCCCGACGCGTGGCGGCCCTGTCCGCCAGGAAGGGGGTTCCCCCCTCGGAATGCCTTTCCGCCGTGGTTCCGGAGTCCAAGTAGGACATGAATGGTCTACTGCGACACAAGTGATTGCACGGGAGTCATTTGCAGCGCGCCACGCCGGCGCGTCGTCATGGCACGTCGGTTGCTCCCCCCTCGCTCGAGGGGAGCAAGGACTCGAGGGTGAGAGGACACCGTGAGCGGACCGGAGGGACTACGCGCCGCAGGTCTCGCGTTGCGCTACTGGCAGCATCGGCAACAGGTGAGCACCCACAATCTGGCCAACGTGGAGACCACGGGGTTCCAGGCCAGGCGGGCGTTCTCCACGCTCACCTCCGCGGGCACGCCCGCCCTCGGGACCGCAGTGGACGTCCGTCGCGGTCCGGTGCGTGAGACGGGCGCTCCTCTCGACCTCACGGTGGCGGGCGAAGGGAGCCTGGTGGTCCAGTCCGAGGCGGGCGACGAGCTCGTGAGGAGCGGATCCTTCGCGCTGGACGGCAACGGTCAGGTCATCGACGAGCGGGGGCGCCGGCTCATGGCCGAGAGCGGTCCCCTGGTCCTGCCGCCGGGACCCGTGGAGATCGACGCCGGGGGCAACGTGTCCGTCGCCGGGGAGCGTGTGGCCCGGCTACGCATCGACGGGGCCGAGGCGATTGCGTCGTCCCAGATCCCCAGCGGCGTTCGTCCGTCGCCGGGCGCTCGGGCCGCAGGGGCCTCGCGGCCCGCCGAGGTCGAAGGAGAGGGGCGGGTCCCGGTGATCCGGCAGGGATACCTGGAGGGGAGCAACGTGAGCGCGCTGGATGCCCTGGTGGAGCTCACCACCATCCAGCGGTCCTACGAGGCCGTGCTCGGCTCCGTGCGCACACTGGACGCCACGCTGGAAACCATCGCCAACCGAATCGGCCGCGTCGGCTGACGCCGCGGAGCCATCGAGACCCACAGGAGGAGCAGAGGTGGACCCTTCACTCAGGACCGCCGCGACCGGGATGGTCGCCCAGCAGACGCGCATCGACGTCATCGCCAACAACCTGGCGAACGTGAACACGCCCGGATTCAAGGCGAGTCGTGCCCATTTCGAGGATCTCCTCTATCAGACGCTGGAAGGAGAACAGCGGGTGGGTGAGGACGGTACCGAGACCGTGCCCGAGATCCAGGTGGGGCGGGGAACCCGTCTCTCCGGCATTCTCAGGGTCCATGGCCAGGGCTCCCTCGAGGTGACGGGACGTCCCCTGGATGTGGCGGTGGACGGTGACGGGATGATCCAGGTCCGCCTTCCGGATGGGGGGCTGGCCTACACACGGGACGGTGGATTGACCATCTCCGATCAGGGGATGCTGGTCACTTCCAGCGGATACGCCGTGATTCCGGAGGTGCGTGTGCCGGAGGACGCCACGGGCGTGACCATCGCGCGGAACGGCATCGTGGCCGCGACGGCCACCTTCGACAACGCGATCCTGGCCTCGCTC
>CAYGKI010000224.1:0-2971 GCA_964350235.1 uncultured Gemmatimonadaceae bacterium
ACGTCAGCTACATCCCGATGGCACTCACGGCTGATCAGTGGGCCGGCGGGCGTCCGATCACCTTGATCAGCGATGCATTCGTCGTCAGCGTCGACCGGCACGCGAACGGCACCGTGCGCGGGGTGACGTGGCGCGAAGGAGCCAACGGCACGGTCGTGAGCGCGGAGGCGAGGGTGGCGATTATGGCCGCCGGTGCAATCGAGACGCCGCGGCTGTGGCTCAACAGCGGCCTTCCCAATCCCAACGATTGGGTCGGGCGAGGGTTGACCGATCACGCCTTCGATCTGGTGATCGGGGTATTGCCCCAATCGATCGGCGCGTCGGCCGGCCCCGCATCTGCGGCCCGGGTCGACTACCCGGGCAAGGGCATGATCGAGAACGCGATCGCCACCCCTGCCAACGCCGCGCAGATCACGATGCTGAGCGACGCCGGCTTCGCCGGGTTCTACGACAACGGGTCGTCCGTCGACGCCAACGGCGCTGATGTCGTCGGCCGTCTCCCCGGCGACGCGCTCGTCGATGCGCTCGGCCGACTCGATCATGTCATGGCGATGATCGTCTCGACCGACGATGACGTCGAAGCACAGAACCGGGTCCGGCTGTCGGGCAACCTGCCGCCGGACGCCCACGGGCCGGTGGCCGCGGTCGACATGCGGCACCGGAATCGGTCGGCGCGCACGGTGGCCAACCGCGAGTTCCTCGTGTCCCGGGCCGTCGAGATCCTGCGGCAGGCGGGCGCAGGGCTGGTGCAACGGGTGGTCTGGCCACCCGTTCTGCTCCACATGCACTCTTCGATGCGCATGGGACTCGACCCGGCCAACTCGGTTCTCGACGACACCGCTGAGGCGCGAGGGGTCCCCGGTCTCTTCGTCGCCGACAGCTCGGCGCTGGCGAACTCGATCGGTGGGCCGAATCCGACGCTGACCAACCAGGCGGTGGCCACGCGCACGGCCGAGAAGATCTTCGAGCGGTACTTCGACGGCGACCCGTGGGTCGCGACCGAATCGCCGACGTCGTCGATCGATCCGAGGGTCACCCGAGCCGCGGCCCGGCTCTGAACCGCCAGAACGCAACCTGCATGGACAGGCCGGGGTGACCCGGCTGCGTGTCGACCACCGGAGGGTGATGCCTGCTGATGGGGATGTGGTCCGGGTGCGTCATCGGCGGGCCCG
Source organism: uncultured Gemmatimonadaceae bacterium (assembly GCA_964350235.1). Lineage (GTDB taxonomy): Bacteria > Gemmatimonadota > Gemmatimonadetes > Longimicrobiales > Gaopeijiaceae > JAWLHJ01. Next base: position 1,173 of record CAYGKI010000224.1, read on the forward strand.
GGTGAGGAGCCAGAGTCCGAACCATCCTTCGGCGACCACGGATGGCACGGCGACCATCGCGAGGAATGCGTCGGCGTGGTCGGCGTAGTCGGCGAGCACGGTGTGCGCCGTGGTGTCGATGATGTACGCGGCGCCGGCCACGATCATCAGGAGGCCGAGCCATCGTGGCGTCCCGGCCGATCGGGCGACGAGGAAGCCGAGCACGATCAGGTGGAGCCCGAATGCAGCGAGACCGATCAGCCAGGCGGAGTTGAAGAGATCGAGCCCGACGAGCGCCTGGGCGTTGCGTTCGGCAGCGCCCATCACGTCGGCCACTGCGGTGGAGTCGTAGAAGGCGAGGGCCTGGAAGAAGAAGATGGCGGCGACGCCGAGGAACACGGTGTAGACGAGTCGCGACCACGCTGCCACCAGCGACAGGTCGTGGTGCTGGGTTCTGAACACGAGGTGGAGCGCCCAGGCGACGACGATGTCGATGAGGAAGATGGCCAGGAACGCCACGAGGCCGAGCCGGAACAGCGTGTTCGATTCGGCGATGTTCGTTGCAGTGGTCTGGGCGTCGTCGGCGACGACGAGACCTTCTCGGACGACGAAGTTGGCGAACAGGGCGAGGACGAACAGCAGCACGTAGCCGATGCCGGCGATCAGCGCGGCTCGTCGTGGCGAGAGGTCCGGGATCGTCGGGTCGTCCGACCCGAGCGCGGGCGCCAGGATCGTGGTGGTCATCGATTGCTCCTTCGGGGTGTGAGGTTCAGGTCGAGGCGGGTTTCAGGGCCGTGAGCGGGCCGACGGTGGTGGCGATCCACAACGCGAGCGGCCACGCGAGCTGGTCGGTGACGAAGATGACGACGGCCCATGCAGCGGACAGACCGAGCCAGAGCCAGAGCCACGGCAGAGCGTTCAGGAGCCGGGTAGGACGCACGGCATCGCGAGCGCCGGCGGTCGGTCTATTCGAGTCATCCGACACGACCGGCTCCGTTGTCGCGCACGACGATGACGGTCTTGCCGCTGGCCTTGCCCGCATCGAGTCGGTCGATGGCCTGGGGCGCGTCGGCAAGTGGGAACGTTGCTCGGACCGATGGCGTGACTGCCCCGGATTCGATGTCAGCAGCGAGCCGCTCGATGAGGGAGTGGTGTGCGCCGCTGATGAACGTCGTCAGACGCTGCTTCAGGAATCGCGAGAGGATCATCGCTCGGAGCTGTCGTCCGACGCCTCCGGTGATGCGGTTGCCGCCCTCTCCCCCGACGATGACGAGCGTGCCGGTGGAGGTCAGCACGCTGCGGAGGCGGCGGATGCTGTTGCGGCCACCGATGTCGACGATGAGATCGAAGGGCTCGTCGATCTCGGTGAAGTCCCCGGTGGTGTAGTCGACGACGTGATCGGCGCCGAGCGAACGCACGAAGTCGATGTTTCGGGTGCCGGCGACCGCGGTCACGTCCGTGCCGTGGGCCTTGGCCAACTGAACGGCGAAGCTGCCGACACCGCCGGAGGCGCCGATGATCAGGACTCGCTGCCCTGCCTCGGCGCCGCCGACATCGACCAGCGCCTGGAGCGCAGTGACGCCCGACACCGCTGACGCTGCGGCGTGCTCGAAGGAGACAGTGGCCGGCTTGATCGCGAGGTTGTCCTCGTTGGCGACGGCGAACTCGGCCAGCGAGCCCTTGGAGATCCCGAACACGTGGTCGCCAGGCACGAACCGGGTGACGTCGAGGCCGACGGCGACGACCCGCCCGGCGACGTCCGAACCCGGAATGTTGCGCTTCGGTTTGGTGAGGCCGAAGCCGGCGAGGCGCATCAGGTA
>CAYGKI010000224.1:2981-5709 GCA_964350235.1 uncultured Gemmatimonadaceae bacterium
CAGGACCTCGTCGGCCTCCGGCGTGGGTCGAGCCACGCTCACGAGTTCGAGGACGTCGGCCGAGCCGTACCGGTCCTGGAAGATGGCGTGCATCTGCTCGTGCGTGACGGCTTCGGCGTGGTGGACGGCGGTCGTCTGTTCGTCGGTGGAGGTCATGTTGTTCCTTTCGTCGTGGTGTCCGGTCGTGGTGTCGATGTGCGGTGCTCGTGCGGGGGCGATCGAGACGATCTCGAGGTTCACCGAGGTGAGATGGGCCACGATTCCGTGGAGGTGGGCGGGGTCACCGATGTCGCCGACGACTCGGGTGAGGCATCCCGCCCCACCGTGAGGCGAAGCCTCGATCGTGAAGGCGTCGAGGAGCGGCCGCAGGAGACGACGGCTCGGTCGGCCTCGCAGCACGATCTCGTAGGTGGTCGGTTCGGGCATGTCCCCCATGCTGGAGACGGCCGGTACCAGGCGTCCTCATACGATCGGTGATCTCACCCGGGTGAGATCACCGGCAGGCTCGGCGTTCGCGACGACGTTAGGGTCGGGCCCATGACCGGGCACCCGGACAGCGGTTTGGCAGCGACGAAGCTGGTGCCGCCGACGCTGCCTGACCGGCTCGTGCAGCGATCACGGCTGCTCGACCGGCTCGATGCCGGTCTCGCCGCCCAGATCCGGTTGGTGCTCGCCAGCGCACCGGCCGGTTCCGGCAAGTCGACGCTGTTGGCATCGTGGCTGGACGGACGCCCCGAGGCCTCCGCCTGGCTCCAGGTCGAGGACTCCGACTCGGATCCTGCCCGGTTCTGGGCCTACCTGATCGCCTCGATCGGCGAAGCGCTTCCGTCGACGACGAACGCACTGAGGCAGCTCGTCAGCAGTTCGGAGACCGACGAACTGACGTTGGTCTCGGCCATCGTGAACATCCTCACCGAGCTCACCGAGCCCCTGGTCGTCGTGATCGACGACTACCACCTCATCGACCACGCGTCGGTGCATCGGGGCATGGAGCGCCTGATCGACCTCTGTCCGCCGACCGTCACGATGGTCGTGTCGACCCGGGTCGATCCACCGTTCCGGCTCGGGCGACTCCGTGTCAGAGGTCAGATGACCGAGCTCCGGGGCGAGGACCTTCGCTTCGGAGCCGCGGAGGCCCCCGGTCTCCTGCGCCGTCACGACGGTCAGGCCCTCGACGGGCGCGTCGTCGAGCGGCTGTGTCGTCGGACGGAAGGATGGGCGGCCGGCCTGGTGCTCGCCGGGCTGTCGCTGCAACGCTCCGCCGATCCCGAGCAGTTCATCGAGTCGTTCCATGGCGACGATCAGCTCGTCGTCGACTACATGAGCGACGAGTTCCTCGCCGGGGAACACGACGAGCAGCGCCGACTCCTGCTCGAAACGTCCGTGCTGGAACAGTTCAACGGCGCACTCGTCGACGCCGTCACCGACAGCGAAGGTGGCGCGCAGTGGCTCACCGAGACGGCCAGGGTGAACCAACTCCTGATCGGCCTCGACCGCACCGGCTCGTGGTACCGCTACCACCATCTCCTCCGAGACCTCCTCAGGCTCGAAGCGGAACAGGCGTTCACCCCGGAGCATCTGAACGAGCTCCATCGACGTGCTGGGGCCTGGTTCGAGGACGAGGGCGACCCGCTGCGCGCGATCGGACACCGCCTTGCCGCAGGTGAACCCGCAGTGGCGGTCCGCCTGATGTACGTGCTCGGGCCACAGTTGATCTCCGACGGCCAGATCGACACGCTCCGCGGCCTGCTGGAGCGGATCGGCGAACCAGCGACCAACGACCCGGCGTGCGCGCTCACCTGGGGCTGGTGCGACTACATCGGCGGCCACTACGCACGCGCCCACGAGTGGGTCGACATCACCCATCGACTCGCGTCGCCCGGCTTCGACACCATCATCACCGCGCCGCTGCGCATGAACCTCGCCATCGCTGACGGCGACGTCGGCGCTGCGCTGGAACTGGCCCGCGAGATGAAGGCGACCGACCAGTTCGCGACGCACGGCCCCGAACTCGCCACGTCTGCCGGCGGCGTCTTCATGTGGGCCGGCCAGGCTGGCGAGGCGCGAGCGGTTCTCGAGATCGCCGTTCAGCGGTCGGCGGCCGCCGACGTCCGCGCAACCCACGTCTTGAGCCGGATCTATCAGGCCATCAACGACTTCGACCACAGCGGCGACCCCTCCGGAGGCCAACGGGCACTCGACACTGCCGAGCAGTTGGCGATGGGGTCCTACTACCGGATCGCACCTGCCTATGCCCTCCGGGGCCGAGGCGCGGCCGACCCTGCGTCAGCTCGGGCCGATGCCGTGAAGGCGGTCGACCTGGCCCGTCGGATTCCCGGTGATCTCGCCCTGGCCTACACCCTCACCATGTGCGGTGACACCCTCCTCGACGCGGACGAACCCTCGGGAGGAGGCCTCCTGACCGAGGCGAGGTCGATCATCGATCGCTGCCCCGACCCAGGGATCGCCGGCCGCTACCTGGCTCGTATCGAATCGCGGCACGGCGTCGGCGGCCGAGCGCGATCCGTGTGCGGCGGCACAGCCCGAAACACCGACGTCTTGATCGAGCAGTTGACCGAACGAGAGACTGCGGTGCTCCGATACCTACCGACCAAGCTGTCGCAGCGCGACATCGCGGCCGCGCTGTACGTGTCGCCCAACACGGTCAAGACCCACTGCGCTGCCATCTACCGCAAACTCGGCGTCGGCGACCGCAAGGCCGCGGTGC
>CAYGKI010000225.1:0-5672 GCA_964350235.1 uncultured Gemmatimonadaceae bacterium
CGAGTTGGGGTAGGATCCGCCGAGACGAAAGCTCCTCTGGAAGCCCACGGACTGGATCAGGTCCGGGCGAAGGACCCGCTCCCGGGGTCCCCCGTCGCCCAGGTTCACCACGGACCCGGTCCCACGGAAGATGCCCTGCTTGGGTACGGCCAGGGCCACCCCGAACCCCTGGGAGCGGAGGGAGGCCCGGCGCTCAGCGGTGTCGTTCAGGCTCGTGGTGGTGCTGAACCAGGCCCGCACCTGGGGATTCCAGTGCGTGGGGCCCACGTCCCCCCCCTCCGGAACCGCATCCAGACCCAGGTCGGCATGGGCATCGATGAAGCCGGGGTAGACGGTGTGACCGGAAAGGTCCCACACCCGCGCCCCCGCCGGCGGGCTCAGATTCCTCCCCACAGCCTGGATGATCCCGTCCCGGATCACCACGGTGGCCCCCTCCAGGACCTGACCGGGTGCGGTGACCACCCGGGCCCCGACCAGGGCGTGGTGGGTCGTGGTGTTGTCCCTGATGCCCTCGACGGGCTGGGTACGGGTGGTCTGCTGAGCCGCCGTGCCCAAGGGCACGAGGGTCAGGACCAGCGCCAGGTGCATTCCCTTCATCGCGGCGTCCTCGACAGGCAGGTGGGCGTGGCCGTCTGGCCACGTCGAGACTGGATCACAAGTACCGACCCGTCAGGACCGCGTCAACGTGTGGAGAGGGCGTATCGGACGTCTGGTCGAGTCCCCTTCACCCTAGTCGCCGGACGACCGATGCGCGAGGCGTCTCCGGCCTGCCGGCCTCCCCCGAGCAAGCGCCCGGAGGAGGCCGGCGGCGGAATCACGAACCCGAGATGAGCACCACGTCGAAGGTCAGCGTCTGCATGGTCTCGTTCTCCACCGGGTTGCCGAGGGCGTATACGTTCCCCTCGTCGGTCCTGATGAGAATGACCCGGCCCGCGTCGAAAGGATCGGCCACCAGCTCGGCGGTGAACGTGGCTCCGGAGACGTCTTCCTCCGTCAGGGTCTCCAGGGTCACCTCGGGCAGATGCGCGATCTCGACCCCGTCCGCCTGGTTCTGGCGGATCACGGAGTGGGGGTCGCTGGCCGAGCTGAAGTAGACGTAGAGATCCCACACTGCTCCGGACGTACAGAGTCCGAACGGGCACTCGGCGATCTCGCCGGTCTCCAGGTCGGGCCTGTCGCGGTTGAATCGGATGGAGACCTCCTGGCCCTCTCCCGGGGCGCACACCACCGAGAGCGTCGCTGTCGCCGTTTCCTCGGCCGCCACCTCCACCGCGACTCCCTCCACCGAGCAGTTGTCCGCCACGTCGCCCAGAGCGAGCTCGTAGGTGGCGGGATCGAGCTCGGCGAGGGTCACCTCGTCGTTGGCGCCGATGGCCCCGGCGCTCTCGCCGTCCACGATGATCTCGTAGCCATCGTCCTTGAGGAAGCCGGACGTCACCGTGGTCACGGTGATGGCACCCGGGAGATCCTCCACGGGCGGGGCGACGGTGCTCTCGTCACACGCCGCGACGGACATGGTCACGAAGGCCGCCGTCAGGGCCCCGGCGGCGCGCGGGCCGGACGTGTGGCTATGCTCGAACATCTCTCGTTCTCCTATGGGGTTGCTCTCGGAGGTTGGGTCAAGGCCGCCACACCGGACGCTCATCGTCCGACGCGTGGGCGGTGATCTGCACGGTGTTGGTTCCGGCTGCTTCGACGACGTAGATGTCCCAGTTGCCGTTGCGATTCGTGTCGAAGGCCAGGAGCGCCCCGTCCGCCGACCAGGACGCGTCGAAGTCGTCGGCGGGGTCGGTGGTGATCCGACGCAGATCGGATCCGTCCGCGGACATGGTGTAGAGGTCCAGATTTCCAGGCGCCCGCTCGCTCACGAAGACGATCTTCGGAAGTCCGCCCGTCATCCTCACCACCTTCGGCGCACCGTCGAAGAACGGGTCGTCGGTGAGATTCGTGAGGCCCGTTCCGTTGGTGCTCATGGTCCAGAGCTCGCCGTCCCCGGAACGGCGGGAGAAGAAGACCAGCGTGGCCTCGTCCAGCCACTGGGGCTCCGAGTCTTCCTCCGGGTCGTCGGTCAGGCGCGTGGGCTCCGATCCGTCCGCGTTCATCAGATAGACCTCGGCGTTCCCATCTCTGGTCGACGAGAAGGCGATCCGCGTCCCGTCCGGGGACCAGCTGGGGAATCGGTCGATGGCCGGGTGTTGCGTCAGGCGCGTCACGTTCGAGCCGTCCACGTCCATGACGTAGATCTCCGTGTTGCCGTCCCGATTGGACGCGAAGGCGATGCGCTCCCCGTCGGGAGACCACGAGATGTCGCCGTCCGTGGCAGGATTTCGGGTGATGTTGATGCCGTCCGACCCGTCGTCGATCATGAGATAGATCTCGCGGTCGCCGTCGCGGTGAGACTCGAAAGCGATGATGTCACGAGCACCGTAGTCGAAGGCCTCGTCGGACCATGCTTCCTCGACGCGGAGCTCCAGGGGCGCGTCTCCACAGGCCGCCAGACCCAAGCTCAGCATCACCGGCAGGGCGCGCCGCGGCATGGTGAAGGGTGTCTTCATGGTCAGGCTCACGGCGTGGGGAACGTGGAGACGGAGGGAGCGCCGTCCGGCCCGACGCCGACCAGCGTCCGGAGCGTCCCCGCCCGATCGGCGAAGAGGGCCTGGGTGGACCCATCGGGCTCGAGGCCGAGCACCGCACGGCTCACGCCCTCGGCGTCGGCGAAGACGAGGTTGGCCGTGCCGTCGGGCAGGTACCCGAGCACGGCCCGGGGCCGGGCCTCGCCGTCGTGGATGGTCACGCCCGGCGATCCGTCGGCGAGAACGGTCAGGCGAATGCGGGCACGCCCTTCGCGGTCGGACAGGGCCAGGTGGGCCCTTCCGTCCGCGTCCGTGGCCAGGCGTCCGCGCTCGATGCCGTCTCCGTCGCGCAGGAGGACCTCGCGGGTGGAGAGGCTGTCCACGTCCCAGGCCTCGTGGCTGGGCCGGGCCCCGAGCGCCAGCACCACCGCCGCGGCGCCGAGGATGGTTCCCACCACGCCCAGCCTGGCCTGCCAACGCCCGCGGGACAGGCGAGCCTCCAGTCCGGCGATGCGCCGCTCCAGCCTGGCTTCCGTCTCGCGAATCCGGTATTCGGATTCGGAGGCCGATGCCCCGTTCGACCCGCCGTGGGCCGTCGTGTCGTGGTTCATGGGGTCAGTCTCCGATACGGGTCGACGAGCCGTCCGTGGAGGACGGCAGGAAGTAGCTGCTGCAGGCGTGCTCGAGGAGCTGCCGGTGAAGGCGGGGCGGCTCACCGCGGTAGTCGGCGAGATGACGCAGATGATCCAGCACGTCGCGCGGATGGCAGCGTCTGGGCTTCACGGCTCCGTCCGCGTAGTAGCGGTCGTAGAGGAAGTCCACGGCGCCGGCGTCGAAGGGCACCTCACGCTCGTCGCAGCACGCCTGGAAGATGCTGGTGTACTCCGCCCGGTCCGGGTCGGGCACGTGGATCTTGTAGTGGATGCGGCGGAGGAAGGCTTCGTCCGCCAGAGATCCCGGCTCCAGATTCGTCGAGAAGATGACGAAGCAGTCGAAGGGCACGACGACTTTCCGGCCGCTGCGAAGCGTCAGGTAGTCCCGCCGGTGCTCGAGGGGGACGACCCAGCGGTTCAGGAGGTCGCGCACCGGCACGCGCTGACGCCCCAGATCGTCCACGACCAACACACCCCCCGCCGCCTTGAGCTGCGGGGGCGCCTGATACATGCGCCCCGACGGATCCCACTGGAGGTCGAGCTGTTCGAGGGTGAGCTCACCGCCGGTCACCACGACAGGCCTGCGGGCCTGGGCGTAACGGCGGTCGTACGCTTCGGTGGGCCGGACGATCTCGCGCCGGGCCAGCTCCATGGCATCCAGCGGAAGGTCGGCATCTCCGCCGCCATCAGCGGCCGGACCACCATCGTCGTGCAGCACGGGGTCGTGCACGATCATGACGCTTCCGTCCACCAGCACGGCGAAGGGCACGTAGTACCGGTCTCCGAACAGACGGGCCACGCGCTCGGCCAGAAGCGTCTTGCCGTTGCCCGGGCCGCCGTGAAGGAAGAGCGAGCGACCGGAATTGATGGCGGGACCCAGCAGGTCGAACATTCCGTCAGGGAGCACCACGCCTTCGAAGGCCGTCCGAAGCTCGGCCTCGCTGAAGCGGGCCCGCTCGGGCGCCTGGAGCTCCACGTACCGCACCCAATCGTCGAAGGGCACGGGCGCCGGACCCACGTACCGGGACACCTCCAGCTCCTCCGCCGCGCGCTTCCGACCGTCGGTGGTGAGCCGGAACATCCACTCGCCACGCCTGGGCCCGCGGGTCGCGTGAACTTCCACCAGGCGGCGTTCCTGAAGCTGCTGGATGATGTCGTCCAGGACGGACATGGGCAGGGCGAGCTGATCGTGGAGCTCCACGCCCAGCGCCTCCCCACGTACGTACAGCGCCTTGAGGATCAGGCCCGAGACCATGGCTTCCGAGAGACCGGTGTCCAAGAGGCTCTCCGGCGGCGGCGGCACGTTGCGCGTCGCGGAACGACCCTCCGGATCGGTGCCGAGCCCATCCGGCTGGAAGCCGTCCGCCGAAGCGGGCCACGTCGCGGTGCTCGATTCCATGGACGTCATGATCAGCTCCAGCTGAGCCGGTCGCCCGGCGCGGTTCCCGTCTCTTCCAGGCGCCCGGCGGGAAGCTCGAGCGCGTGTGTGGCGTCCGGGCCGCCCAGGCCCACACGCCACGGAGCGAGGTGGGCGTAGCGGCGCACGACGCGGCCGTCGGCGTCGAGGAACGCGATGTCGATGGCGCTGCGCATGCCCACGGTGTGGATCGACCCGCAACCGAGCAGAAGCATGCCCTGCCCCGACGCCAGCGCGGGGCGGCCCAGAAGCCCGCGGAAGCGACGCCACCAGGAGTCGGCGACCATGGCCCGATCGGCCACGCTCACCCCGGAGCTCGCCTGGACTACGCTCACCTCTCTCATCACATGTCCCCCAGAGCCTGGATGACCTGGATCACCGCGGGACCGAGGATGACCACGAAGAGGGCCGGAAAGACGAACAGCACCAGCGGGAAGATCAGCTTGATGGTGGTCTTGGCCGCCGCCTCCTCCGCGCGCTGCCGCCGCTTCTGCCGCAGGGTCCCCGCCTGCACGCGCAGGGTCCGTCCTACGGACGTCCCGAATCGGTCGGTCTGGATCAGCGTGGAGACCAGGGCCTCCACGTCGTCGATGCCGGTGCGGTGCCCGAGATTCCGCAGCGCGTCCGCTCGGGACGTGCCGGCCCGGATCTCCAGGTTCACCATGGAGAGCTCCTCGGACAGGGCTTGGCTCAGATTCCGGATCTCGTCGGCGACCCGGACCATGGCCTGGTTCAGGCCCATTCCGGCCTCCACGCACGCCACCAGAAGGTCGAGGGCGTCGGCGAGGGTCTGGTGAATCTCCGTGCGCCGGATATTGCGCTTCCGGAGGACGTACCACGCGGGCAGCACCCAACCCAGGCCTCCGAGCCATAGCGCCAGGACCAGCATGGCGAACATCCGCGCGTCGAAGGCGACGCCGAGGCCCAGCCCGAGGAAGGTGAATCCGGCGGCCACCGCGACGCGGGTTCCGAAGAACACGCGCGTGGCATCCGGACTCCAGTACCCCGCCTGAACCAGACGTCGTCCCC
>CAYGKI010000226.1:0-241 GCA_964350235.1 uncultured Gemmatimonadaceae bacterium
GCCGAGCGGGAGCTCGAGGCATTGGCCGGGGCACTCCGCCATGCCGAGGGGGAGGACTTCCCTTCGGACCGGTACGCCGAGCTCGCCACGCAGCTGCAGGCGCTGGTGGACTTCACGGAAGAGGAGGGCCAGCGGCTCCGCGAGAAGATCCTCCACGCCGGTGGGCTGGAGCCCGGGCGAATCCGCCGAGGGTGAAGCCGTCGCGGGCGGTTGGCCCGCTTGGCGCCGCCGTTGAGCGCCC